>JAKFUT010000206.1 GCA_021732565.1 Candidatus Obscuribacterales bacterium | reverse complement strand
ACTAAGCACTTTTGTCAAACAGGCTGGCTTCCAACAGGAGGAGGTTTAGTAATGCATTTAACGAGGTTGGAAGTAACAAATTGGCGGGGTCTGCCAACGCAGGTATTGGATTTCGATCAAGATATAACCGTAGTGGGAGGCCCGAACGAGTCCGGAAAGTCATCGCTGAGATCGGCACTAAGGGCGGTGCTGCTACTGCCAACCGGGGCTCGCGGTGAGAAGAAGGTAATCGAAGCGAACCGCCCGTGGGACACAAAGCTCTATCCGAAAGTAAAACTAGACCTGGTAATTGACGATAAGCCTTGTACTGTGGAGAAAGAATTTCTTCGCGCAAAGCAATGGGCGTCACTGCACTATGATGGACGCCTGATTGCACAAGATGACGATGTCCAAGGCAAACTTATGGAACTTCTCGGGCCCGCTTCAGAGTGGATAGATGTGCTCTGGGGAGTGCAAGGCGAAGTTGTGCTGGACAGATCCGCGCCGGATTCAATTAAGGGCCGACTGGCTTCTGCGGCACAAGACACAGTGATGCCACAGGTAGCCGAGCTGCAACGACTAGTGAGCGAAGCATACACCGACTTCTGGACGGAGAAACGCGGTTCCCCGACCAAGAAGCTGCAAGTAGTGAGAGACGCTACAATGAATGCAGAGAAATTGGTGCATGAATTGGAAGAGAAGATTTCGGCGGCTAACAAGAGCGCCGATGATCTTGACTCTAGCGCGCGCCAATTAGAATCGTTGAGTGCGGGGCACGCTAAACTCCAGGAGCAATGGCAAACAGGGCAAGAATCGTTGGGAGCATGGGAAACCTATGCGCGAGCACTGGGTGAAGCCGAAGCTGCTAATGTGGCATCAAAAACGCTTGAGCAATGGCTCGATTCCTGGACACAAACGCTGGAGCGTATTTGCAAGCTGGTACCGGAGAGCCGGACATGGCAGAATGCCGTCGATCAGTTAAAAGAAAAGCTCGGCGCGGCGCCATCGCGCACCGAGGTGGAAGAATTAATTGCGCGGCAGAAATATCTTGAGCTATCGATGGCCAGAGATCGTTATGCTGAAGCTGAGGCCATGCTGGTGCCACCGGCGGCTGAACTAAAGTCGTTGAAAGAGCAAGACGAAGTATTACGCGAGATCGATGCTCGCCTCAAGATGGGTGAGTTCCGCGCCAAACTCACCAGCGAAGCATCATTGTTAGTAACGCTCACTCGAGACGGTGGCGCACCTGAAATTCGTTCTGTGCCCACAGCCGGAACTGAAGAATGGACAGCTGAACAAAGCTTTGACCTGGTGCTACCCGGTGTAGCAAAGCTACAGGTTGAATCTGGTAATCCGTCTATTGCAAATGATATTAGTCGTAGAGCCGATCTGCAAAGTGAACTAGACGAAGCACTTACGAAATGGGGTGCCACTAGTGTGGGAGACCTGCAAAATCGTGCCACGGAGAGAGATACGAAACTGCGACAGTTGCGCAAACCCGAATCGCGTCAACTGGCTTCCGCGCGGAGTGTCATTACTGATGCCGATGAAGTTGATGATCTTTCATTGGAAGAGAGGGAGGATCTTCTCGGTGAAATTCCCTCTGAACTGGCTGTGGCGGAATTGACATGGAACAAGGCTCAGAGCCAATATCAGCAAAATATGTCTGAATATCAGGCATTGACAGCACGCAATCCCGTAACTGAACTCAAGACGGTGCTGGAGGGAATGCAAGCGCATTGGCGCTCGGCTCCGTTTGAACGACAGGCAGAAGTCTCTGTTCCAGAAGGAGAAATTTCTGATTCCTGGCTCAATGACTTGGACTCACATAAGGTCGTGGCAACGAATTTGTTAAAGGACAAGAAGGAGGATGCAACAAGATTACAGCAGTCAGTCATTCGCCCCGACGGTGAAGAAGTTACCAAAGATCGCCTTCAGCAATGGCAAGCTCAAATGCAAGCGGCTGCTTCTCAGGTGCAAAGCCTTACAGCCACAGTAAATCAGACTATTGGTACCATCTCGGCGCAGGGTGACCTCTATTCGCAACTAGTTTTAGCAAGAGAATCTCAAGCGCGTACTCAAACTGAGGAAAAGAAATTAGAGTTGGATGCAATGGCTGTGCGTGAACTTCAGCAGTCATTTGATGCCGCTCGCCAACAACTGCAAAAGGATGTAGTTGCCCCATTGCAAGAAAGAGTGAGCGAGCGGTTCTCCGCGCTAACCGCAGGCTTCTACAGTGGAGTCGGCTTTGATCCGTCGCTAAAGCTCAGTGGCATCATTACGCCTTCCTTCAGCGGAGTGGCACTGGAAGATCTATCTTTCGGCACCCGCGAACAGTTATCACTCTTAACCAGGCTCTGTCTGGCAGAGTTGCTTTCCGCCAGCAGCGGCCGCCAAACCGTCATTCTAGACGACAACCTGGTTCATACCGACAATAGCAGAATGGCAGTGGCGTGTCGCTTAATGGAAGAAGCTTCCGAGACAGTACAGATAATTGTATTTACTTGCCACCCCGAGCGCTATTCTGAATTCACCGCGCCCAGAGAGGTTCTTATCAAAGGCCGTTAGTTCGTTCGTTCAAGTGGCCGGTAGTCACCGGTTGTGTCATGTATGGAATCGGCTTCTTTGCCAGTCCGGGGCCGACGGGAAAGCCCGCGCATTACTTGACGACATCGGGAATGGTATTTTTTTCAAGAGAAAACATCATTGGCGATATGGTCAAGTAGAAAACATCCCACAGGTGATATGTTTTTTCGCACATGACGACATCATTCCCGGTATGTTGATCAGATGTGACTGAGCATGAACCGACCCGGCGGGGCTTTAACCCCCGCGCGGTCATTCTCCGGGCGAAATCGGCTTCTTTCCGGGTCAGGGGCCGATGGGATAGCGGTGGATACTTGAGCCTTAACTAGAGGTCTTGACCGCGACATCGGGAGTGGTATTTTTTTTAAGAGAAAACATCACCCGCGATATGGTCAAGTAGAAAACATCCCATAAGTGATATGTTTTTTCGCCATGACGACATCATTCCCGGGATGTCACTGATGATGAACCGATCGGCCGGAGCTTCACCCGGGCCTTAAACTGGTTCTGGAAGCGGCCACGCAACTTGCAGCGGCGGAGCACCCTGCGCGGTAATCCGAACCGACGAGGCGGAGCTTCTTTGCTACTACGTGAGGCCGCTCCGCAGGCTGCCAGCGTGTTCTTCGGCCTGCCTTACGACTTATTTTTGCCGGCGATCAATTTGACATAATCGCGGATGTATTTGGACGCCCCTTGAGGATCTTTGGCGGCTTGCCTCACCGTTGCCATGGCAAGAACAGCATCGGCGTAGTTTGGATTCTTCTTCAAAATGAATTCCAGCATGCCTTGCGCTTCAGCTAATTTACTCGTCCTCAAATTCAGCAACGCCAGATGAACATACGGTGCCTCGAAATCAGGATAGTGAGCGATGCACGCCCGCCATTCCGTGGACGCAGCCTCGTTGTTACCATCTTTCTGACACTCCAGAGCCTTCAGATTCTGTTGAACAGCCGCGACAGGTGGCAAGTTCCCGGGCAACAAAAAGCTTCTCATGCGGCGAGCCGACTTGGAATCGTCGCCCTCTTTTCCAGAGGAGATAGCCTTGTCAAAAGCCACAGCGGATCGATCAAACATCTCTTCTTGAGCCAGATTTTGTCCCAACCGAAGATATTCGCAAGCCATCAAACCATCAGGCACCTGCCCTTCCGGAATGGCAACTAATTTTGCCACGCCAACAAGCATCACAGTAGAAATTGCAACCACTATCAATTGACGTTTGGGCATCGCACTTAGCTCGGGCATTACAGATCGAGCAAAGGGAACAACGGCCAACATCGCCGTCAATGCCCCTTCGCCAAGCTGTTCCTTCGATGGCGGGCTATATAGATGTTTGAGTTTTATGAAAACAACTACTGCGGCAAATATGAACAAGCACCAGCGCTGGTGCGAGGCAACTCTAAGGCCCGCTTCCCAAAGAACGAAACCCTGCCATAGCAAAAACAGTGACCAGGAAAAAGGAAATCGTGCGGGCTTCACGGCGACCTGCTGCACCAATTTCTTGTCGATTGCCTTCTCGGCGAGTTTGTGCACAAGGCTGATTTCCTGCAAGGTTCGCTGCATACGAACAGCGTCGTTCTTCAGCGTGGCAGCTCTCTCTTCTTTCCCCGTGGTACGAAGCAAGGCAGCGAAGTTCTGAAGTAGCCTCACATGTTCGGGGCTCCTTGCCGGGTTCCACCGGGAGTAGCCAATCAGTGCCGATTCATAAAACCGTTCGGCGAACGCCTTATCTGTATGCGCCAGAACCTTCGCGATAACTGAAAATGTGCGCCCGCGATCTTTGCATTCCTCGGCATTGTTGCCTACCGCAACTGCTTTTGCCATGATTTCCTCACTTCTTTGGAAATCACCAGTGCCGTGTAAGGCTTCGGCTAAGCCGGAAAGGATCAGTGCTTGATGAACAACGCTCATGTTCAAACCTGACGACAAGAGATCCGCTTTTTCAAGAATGGGCAGCGCGTCCTCAAACCGTGCCAAGTCATTGGCGGCATGACCAAAATTCGTGAGCGCCAGGGTGAGCGCATATCCATCTGGCTGCTGCATAGCGATCATCGTTTCAAGCACACGTCGATAGAAATGGTGGCTTTCCTTGTGAGCTCCGCTTAAATCTGCAATTTCGCCTGCAGAACTCAAACACGTGCATAGAACACCGGCTCGTGAATCATTGGGACCAGCGGTGAAGTTGTGTTCTGCAAGCTGCAGTGCAGTGTTTATCATCTGATCGGCTGCATCCGTCTTACCCATATGCGCCCGAACGAGTGCCAATAGAGCATACGTCTCGATGTACGACTTGTTTTGCTTCGACGGCGATTTTTTGAGCGCACTTTCCAGCAAGGATTCTGCAGAAATAAAATCGCACGAATAAATCAGAGAACGAGCCTGCACCAAATGCGCAGTAGTGTCGACAAATCGATGGAGCGTTTGCGAGAGTTTCCCCGTTGAGGCAGACAAGTGTTTTTTGAGCGCATACAAAGCCGCAAAGGGGATCCCTATGTAACATGCTCTGGTCACCCAGCGAGTAATTTCCGCTGGCAGGGACAACAGATGACACACAATAGCAGCCACGACTAGAAATGCGATCGCCCCAATGGTCCACCATAATACAGGTCTATCTTCACTTGAAGTAGTTCGACTGACGGTGCTCGGCGTGAATCTGCTGAGTTCCTCGATTAACTTTCTCCCGGGCGCCACAGAAGAAGAGGCCACTTCAGCCCCTGTCGATGCTCGACTTGCCTTGAACGACCACGTACGACGAGAATGGAGCGCCCTGTTCTCCATACCCGGATCTAAACTAGCCTGATTAGTTATCATAGCGAATCTACCCCCAACCGAAAATCATTGCTCCCAACGGTAATTGACAGTTTCGTGAATTATTTCCCCAATACTGAGGTTCCGGCGGAGATCGATCGTTCCATTCCTAAAACGTCTGATCCGCCCAGTGACAATGCTGGCGAAGCCTCGCTCCTCCGGGCTAATTGCAGACTGTTAACACCAATTTTATGAGTTGCCAGTGCCACTTTCATTTAAGTGCCTGATTGCGACGGTAACTCGTGAATTGTGAATTGTTCATTACTATCGCTCACTTAGACAACTCATGTTCTTCGATATCATCTTTACTCCTGGCACAGATGCTACTGCGGCGAGTGGACGAGAACTGGACCAGATTATGGCATTGGGTTCTTTGAGCGAGAATACGATTTTTGCGTCTAACCATGATCGCTAGCGTGCTGCGGTCTAATAGAACCTCTCCGGGTTTGCTTGTTTGAATTGTTCGCTCTAATATCGGGTCGCTGGCTGTGTTTTTGTTCTTGTCTCGTGGCTTCAGTGAATCCTTTATAGCGGCCAATAATTACTAAAGAATCACAACTGTGGATGGAAGATTAAACCGTCTTCTTTCTGACCCGAGAACAACGGACGGAGCTTCTCTATGCTGCCAACTCAGGTAGACCACTAAGGATGGTGAAGACCATCATCTACGCTGTACGCCCGTGCAAAAGCCATAAATATGATCCAGAAGAGGGGGTTCAAAGAGCAACAAGGCGTGAAACTTCAAAGGGCTGAGCTGGTGCCGTCGCGACGGTTTTGCCTTTCTTGGAACTGGATTCTGTAGCTCCGGTTCAAGACGCACAGTGCTCGTCGGTGTGACTTTTGCAAGGTTCAAAGTGTTCGATATCTTCGCCTGATCGACCTTACTACTCTCGGCGAGGAACTGGCCACCAGTCAGTGCGTCGGCATTCTCAGACAGCCACACCGGAAGTGCCACCGTCACGCGATTACCGGGTCTTCTGGTCGTAACTTCGGAGGAAAGCCCGGGCAGCGGAGGAACTGGAGGCATGGGGATCTGCAAATGAGGAATTGAGGACGGCGAGTTGAGAAGCTGGCCTTGCAAGAATTGTCCCAGTGCTCGCAGCTGCGGATCTGAGTGTGTTTCAAAAGAAGCAAATGCAGGCGAGCTCTCGGAGCAGAGGAAATCAGAACGACGAAAGAGCAGGCAGTCGTCACCTGCTGCAAGTTGCTCCCAGAGACCGGGATCCGTTTGTACACCCACTATCGAAGCGTAAATGGACCAGGCTGAAAAGTTATCCAGATATGCCCCAAAATGCTCCGCCCGTCGTTCAGGATGCTGATAATTTCCATGTCCCAATTCGTTGCTTACCATTCCCTGCATGGAGGGCACATACATACCGTCGTAATCAACTAATCTGAGTTCATTGGTCGGTAGAACAATGATGTTGCCGTGCTGCAAGTCACCATGGGCGATACCGGCAATACGAAGATCATCCATCATCTTCACGAAGTTTCTTGCAAGCAATTCCAGTGTCTGCGGCCGGGTCAGATTGGAAAAGATAAAGTGATCTAGCGCCTCGCCTTCAACCCACTCCATCTTAAGTGCTGGAACCCATTGATTCGTGACTTGTACACCGCGTTGCAAGAAATCGAACATCACGGTGTAGGGTAAGTCGTCGTGCTGAACGAAATCAGACACGAGCGAATAGCGATTCTCCTGATCTGGGGCCTGGCTGTTCAAGAGATGTCAACCGTCGGCACAGTAACGCATGCGGTCTCTAATGCGGCGGTAACTGCTACGGTTGCAGTTAGCACGACCTGGAAACATGGAGCTTTCGAACGAGACGTGCGATTGTGGTGACGACAAAGTGCGTGGCAGTTTTGGCACTAAATCCGGTACCAGGAACCAAGACTCTCTCATGGCGCTCCATGCTTATCGGTTCTGAGGCGACTTGCGTTTCACCACTTGCAAACGGAGTGCTGCGTTTTCTGACATATGATGGTTCGATCCATCTGTCCAATGCTGTGGCTTGAGGCCTTATGAATTGGACCGTCCCTATGTCTTGTCGAATTGAGCTATGGCAGGAGTAGGTGCGCACAGACTCAGAACTGTGATGACAGCAAAGTAGATACTATGTTGGTTCACTAGACTCCCTCTCGTGCGGTTATCGATTCGACGGGATTACTGCTGAGGTAGTTCCATCGGAAGATCACAATCTGGTGAATGGCGATCGATGGGCGATGCAGAAGAAGAAGCGAACTTTCACTTAACTTTCACATCTGCAAAGGTACACTTGCAACCGAAGCCGTCGCGTCCTCTCAATGACTGACGCAGACGAAGCCGATGGACGGATGCAGGATTGAATGGACTCACGGCAAAACAATCAAGACCGTGTAATGCTTAGCATCGTGATAACAACACTACGAGGGGGCCGGGGCGCATAGTGAGCACCTGTCCTCATTAACAATTTTGCACAGAAGGATTTCCACAAGCAATGGAACTGAACTGCAATCGCTCCCGTCGTGAGTGCAGCAGGCACACTGATGTTCGAGGACGATTTTAGATGACCAGAAACTTACCAGGAGAAATTAGCGATGACACTTCTAATGCTGCGAAGGATGCAGCAATTCGACCATCGGTAGGTCAATCTGTCAATCATCGCAACGGTTGGCTTCCTATTCTATATATTGCCACTATCTTCGCTGTGTTGGGTTCTGGTTATTGGGCGTTCCTTTCTTGGACACAGCACAACGATGATTCAAATATTGTCCGTGCCAGTGGACGAATAGAGGCGAATGAAACACATATCGCTGCCCCTACCGCCACTCGCGTCAAGTCCGTAAATGTGAAGGAAGGCGACACTGTGCACAAGGGGCAGCTGCTAGTCATACTTAATTCGGATAATCTGCAGAAGAAGATACGAGAGTCTGCCCTTACTCTGAATACGGCGCTGAATGCGCGACACGCTACTGATGTGCAAGTGGCTGTCGTCGAACAACAGGTAAGCGACGCGCGGGCCAAATCACGGGGTTTCTTCGCAAAGATACTGTCGACTAAGGGCGGGCGTCAGAAGGAGGAAACTCGCCTGCGAGCAGAAATGATGCAGGCAAAAATGATGTCGATGCAAGCACGCTCTGCGGTTGCTTCCGTCCAAGGTGGTCGCGAACAAGCAATGTCGAAGCTTTCATATTTCAATATCATTAGTCCTATAAATGGAATTTGTACCATTAGGAGCACTCAACCGGGTGAACTAGTGGCACCCGGCCAAGTCCTTCTTACTCTGGTTAATGATAATTCTGCATATGTGCGAGGATTTGTTCCTGAATCTGATGTGGTTCGAATCAAGATTGGACAACCGGCCCGCGTCTTCCTTGATTCTTCCGGCACAGATTTCTTCAGTGGAAAAGTTACAGCTATTGATGCTGCTCCATCATTTACCCCTGCCAACATCTACTTTGAGAAAGATCGAGTCAGACAGGCTTTCGGAATCAAAATCTCCATTGACCATCCAAACGGCCTGGCAAAACCGGGAATGCCCGCTGAGGCGAAGATTCTCCTCAGTTCAGACAAGAAGCTCTAATGGTCATTTCGATTTCCCAAAGTGTGATCCAAAAATGCAGTGAAGCGAATGTCGTCACTGCACGTAACTTGAATAAACGCTACAAAAACGGCACCGAGGCCTTGAAGGGAATCAGCTTAGACATCAACAAAGGAGATCTGTTCGGGCTAATTGGACCCGACGGTGCCGGAAAAAGCACGCTGCTGCGTATTCTGGCTGGAGTGATGGAAGCAAGCAGCGGTTCTGTGGTAATTAATGGCACTGCACCACGTGATGCGCGTCGATTAATCGGCTATGTTCCGGAGAACTGCGCGCTCTATTCCGAGTTGACTGTAGAAGAGAATTTACGTTATCAAGCCGGGCTCTATGGTGTCTCGGCTCAGTGTTTTGCCACTCTCAGAGATACCCATTTGAAGAACATGGGGTTGCTGAAATTCTCGAACAGATTGGCTGGGCATTTGTCCGGCGGAATGAAGCAAAAATTGGCGCTGTGCTGTGCACTCGTATCAGAGCCGCAACTGATTCTTCTTGATGAACCAACAACGGGGTTAGATCCGATAGCACGCCGAGAGTTGTGGCAAATATTGGCCGGACTTTCACGTGAAGGTGTAACTGCTGTGGTCGCGACGCCCTTTCTCGATGAGGCGGAAAGATGCAATCGTATTGCGTTGATGTATGAAGGCAGCATTCAACAAACCGGTACACCGCCAGAATTGCAAAAAGCTCTTCAAATGCGGCGTCTGGAGGTGACGCTGACAGATGAACAAAGGTCTCGTGACGTGTTGAAGGTAGTTGAATCTGTTAGATTCAAGCACATCAAAGACATTTATTTATATGGCGATCATTTGGAGATTCTTACTCAAGACGCCAGGGGCGGTGCGGCGGAGCTTCGAGAACTTCTCTCAAGCAAAAACATCGACATCGGGCGTATCGATGAAACCGAGCCCACCATGGAAAATGTTTTCGTCACTCGTTTGCGGGAATTCGGAGTGGCAGAAATTCCGCCGATTCAATTTCCGCAAAGACGTATTAGTGTGAATTCCGCCAACTGGCAGCAAAACGACATTGCTATTAGAGCGCAAAACCTCAACAAAAATTTCAAAGATTTCCGAGCTGTAGAGAATGTCGAGCTCGAAATTAGATTTGGAGAAATTTACGGGCTACTGGGTGCCAACGGTGCTGGAAAGTCAACGACGATCAAAATGCTTTGCGGGCTCTTGAAACCGACGTCGGGCACAGTCGTCCTGGCAGGAGAGAGCAAAGATTTGAGAAGCCGCGATATTCGGAAAAGAATTGGCTATATGAGTCAGAAATTCACCCTCTATGACGGCTTAACGGTAGCTGAAAACCTTCAGTTTTACGCGTCTATCTATGAGATCCCTCTGAATCTTAGAGCCCGGCGAATGGATTGGGTTATTCAAGTTTGCGATCTGGCCGCCATTACCAAATCGGTCGTGGGAAGGTTGCCGCTGGGCTGCAAACAACGCATCGCTTTTGGTGCTGCTGTCATGCATGAGCCAGACATCATGTTCCTCGACGAACCCACGGCCGGAGTCGATCCCGTCGCTCGCCGGCAACTATGGAATCTTATTAGAGACTTTGCCGTCAATAAAGCCGCGATACTAATAACCACGCACTATCTGGATGAGGCGGAGTATTGCAACCGCCTGGCCTTCATGGCTGGAGGCAAGATAATTACGCAGGGTTCCGGTAGTGAAATAAAATCTCAACTGCAAGGCCAAGTAATGGAGGTTAAGACATACAATACGCAAGACGGGTACCGCTCTCTCAGTAGTGCGTTGGGGCATCGACCGGTATCTGTATTTGGAGACTCGATTCATGTATTAGTTGATAATCTTGAGCAAGGCACGCAAGCTATTACGACAATTTTGCGAAAGGCCGGCTGCGAAACTAAATCAATTAGACCAATAGCTTGTTCTCTGGAAGATGCGTTCATCGACATCGTTCAGCGCAGCCAGGGGGACTGATTATGAATACAGTGTTCGTACAAGCGACCAAGGAATGGCAGGAGTTTCAGCGAGATCGCCTGAGTTTAGCTCTGGCATTTTTGCTTCCATTATTGTCACTTCTGTTATTCGGCTATGGTATTAGATTGGAATCGAAGACTATTCCCATTGTAATAAATGATCTCGATAATACATCAGTAAGTCGGGAGTTTGCTCAGCGGTTAATGGCTACCAACATCTTTGTACCAGCTCCGATCCCCGTACTAATGTCACCTACTGAGGCCATAGATCGTGGTCTTGCTAAAGCAGCCTTAGTCATACCGGCAGAGTTTGCGGCGCAGATATTTCGAGCCAAATTGTCTCCCGTGCAAGTTCTCGTAGACGGAACTGACATTGCCAATACTCAGATTGTCTCCAACACCATACAGGCAGCAAGTCTATATTTTTCGGGTCAGATCAAGAAGGCGATAAAACCAGCTGATCGAGTACAGATGGTGACACCCCAGCTGCGTCTGTGGTTTAACCCGGGAAGAGAAGAAACACTCTTTATTGTCCCCGGCGCTTTTGGTGTCATCTTGTGGATGTTTCCCTCCTTACTGACCGCAGTGGCCGCATCGAGAGAGAAGGAGCAAGGCACTGCTATCCGAGTCTATGCAGCGAATCCGAGTCCTCTCGGTTTTCTGACGGGGAAGGCACTCATTTACCTTGCGGTGGCATTATGCATGGCGATCATTGTAATGATTGCCGGGCTATTGCTCTTTGGCATCGCTCCGGCAGGAGATCTTACGCCGCTACTGGTTTCAACGCCGCTCTATTTATTTGCGTCTGTGTTATTTGGATTATTCCTGGGGACTTACGCCAGTTCACAAACGGTGGCGGTTCAAGCGACATCCACAATTGGATTCTTCCCGTGCCTTTTGCTATCGGGATTCGTTTATCCAATCAATAACATTCCATTCCCTCTATCACTTTTCTCTTTGATGGTGCCGGCTCGATATTTTATCGAGTTGACGCGCGACTCATTTGTAAGAGGCACTGGTTGGTCTGCAGTCTGGTACGTGCCATTAATCTTGCTTGGGTTCAGCGCCTTCCTGCTACTTGGCAGTTGGCTCGGCGTACGGCGAATGCAAGTGAAGGATTGATGAAGATGAAGTTCATATTTGAATCGATTATCTCAAGTCGCCTCGGAGCGCTTATCCTCAAAGAGACTCAAGAAATTTTACGCAACAAACATTTGCTGTTCTTGCTTCTGGTACCACCGACGGTTCAGCTTGTAATACTGGGTGGTGCCCTTGATCCACAGGTGCACTGTTTGTCTCTAGCAACAGTGGACCATGCTCGGACAAAACAGAGTCGAGACGTTGTTGCTGAGCTAGTGAACAGCGGGGTCTTTCGTCACAATACATATTTAAGCACTGAAGACGTTCTGGCTCGCGAGTTAGAGAACGGACAGCTCAACGTCGGGTTAGTAATACCATCGGATTTTACAGTCGATCTCAACCATGGCAAATCTGCCAAGGTACAGGTGCTCATTGACGGAGCCGACGCATACACGGCAGGCATAGCCAGTAGTTATGTTCAGCGTGCTATCCATCACTTTCGTTCAGATGATGTTGCGCCAGAACATTCGTCGGCAAACGTCTCACATTCCGGCACCAACGATCCGTACAAGGAAATTCGAACCTTAGTCGATCCGCACATCGACATACTCTACAATCCGGGGCAAATAAGTAGCTGGTTTTTCTTACCTGGCGTATTAGGTGCGTGCCTTACTTTAACTGCCACACTGGTGGCGTCTGCAACAGTTCTACGTGAGCGAGAAAGTGGAACTATGGAGCAACTGTTAATGACACCAGCCTCATCATTGGAGATGTTGCTTGCTAAAATCGTTCCGCTAGTACTGTTTTTGTTGGGTGATGTTTGTCTGGCTATTCTTGCGGCGATGGTAATTTTCGGAATGCCTTTTCGTGGGGACTTTCTGCTATTTCTTGTTGCGTCGGCGCTCTATGTCTTCGTGGGCATAGGCATTGGAATGCTGTTGGGTTCTCTATGCCACAGTCAACGGCAAGCGCAACTTGCTTCTTTCTTCATCAATATTCCATTGATATTGCTTTCAGGTACGGTGGTGCCTCTTGATACCATGCCATGGTTTCTTCAGGCACTCTCTCTGGTTGACCCGCTGCGATACTATGCTCTCATCGCTCGCGGTGTCATTTTGAAAGGAGCAACCCTGGAAATGTTATGGCAACCGTTGGGGTTCCTGGCGCTGTCTGCGATACTGATTCTCATGGTAAGTGCCAATAGATTTCGCAAGCAGTTGGTTTGAACACGCAAGTGATTTACATCGGCGTCGTCTGGAGAATCACGAGATCTTCTACAAATCAAAGCCGTCGTGACACGAACGGTGTGGGTGCTATCGAGACAAACTAGACTGCGATTAACTTCACTATTTCATCTACAGATACCGGGTAGAAATCCCACACATCGACGCCGACATTTATTTGCCTGCCTTTTACTTTCCAGCGTTCATGCACGTGTCCATGAAGAAGCCAGCCGCCATCATCATGCGGCTTGAACTCAGGAAAACGTCTATCGAGATCACCGAGCTCGAAGTACGGCATGTGGTGGCACAAGACACGCTGTTCACCAATGTTCACATAGATACTCTCGCTTATGTCGCTAAAACCCGCATCCAGATATCTCCGCAGATAGGCGCCTGAGCCCTGATTGCTGGAATGGCACAGGTCATGATTTCCGGACACTAGATGAATTGTGCCTTTCAACAACGGCACCACTTGCCGAACTCGCCTGAAATCGAGTGAGAAATCGCCAAGAAAATAGACTTCATCGTCAGATGAAACAACATCGTTCCAGTTTGAGATCATCTCCCTATCCATTTCTTCTACTGAAGTGAAAGGGCGATCGCAGTATCCAATGATATTTTTGTGTCCGAAATGTGTGTCGGATGTAAACCAAATTTTGCTCATATTGATGTGGTTAGTTAGTCCACTTTTTTACTAAATGAGGACCGGAATCCGGATCAAACACGGAACGTTTGCCAGAGCAGCTTCAAAGAATCGTCACCTTTGCGCAACCGCTAAGGTAAGAATTGCCGAGAGTTGTTGGCCTGTTCCTCTACCATCTTACTATTTTCTATCGAGTTATCGGTGCCTGTCCGGTGACTTGAGTGTTACATCCCACCGGACAGACACTGTTATCGTCTAATAGTCTCACTCTGCCAAATTTCGGAAACCAATACCTGCTGCCGCTCAACTGGCTAGCTATATTCAAGAATGCCTGCTGCTCCAAGAACCATCGCTGCTGCCGCGGCGGGTTCAAGAGATCGACCTTGGCGGGGTTTCGACTTGGGCGGTGGAACCATTGATGTCAGGATTGCTGTAAGGCGAGCCTCAATTGACCAGGAGAACTTTTCCCCGGGTGCCGGATTGAATGCATCGCAAATAGTCCTTGATTGCAGTGACGTTTTTTCCCTTTGGTCCTTCCAATTCTGCATACATGTCAGCGGCATTCTCAAAGTTAGCACAAGACTCCGCTTTCATTGAGGAAGTGTTTACTGCAAGTTGTGACTGTGCCAGACGCACCAGTGAAAATGCTTCTTGTGCCGAACCTTTCGTAGTTGCAAAAAGTCGCTTGATTGCATCTAGTCGCCTGCGGTTAATTTCGACTGCGATAGGAGAATGCAGGCGCATAGAGAGGTCATATGCAATATCGACGTTCCTGTTAGGAGCTTCATCCCGGAATTCCGGCCGGGACTTCTGCAATTCCGCCCAGCCAGAGACCGCACGACACAGTTGATTGGCTACTGCGGATGACACCGGTGGATGGCGTTGATCAACGGTTCCGGTCTGCGCGAGGTTTTGCTCGTTTACTTGAAAAGGCGGTTTCTGATCTCCAAATAACTGAGCAAAAACGGCTAATGCATACAGGTACGCGCCGGCAGCATCAGGATGATGCTCATCAGTCTGGTACAAAGAGACTGCCGGGTCCTGTTCCTGCACGACGAAAAACAAATCGCCCGCTGGAACAATACCAATATTTAACTCCCTTCCCAGCCTTCGGTAGAGCTGGCTGATGATGCACTGATTAGCGAACAATCCGCGATCTGCCCAGGTCATAACAGCTAAGGTTTTCGCACCAGTGGGTTTGATGAGGGCGGCAAACTTCTCGAAACTAGTCTTGAGCGAACGTTGTGAAAATGCGGCACCACTTTGTTCCTGCAAGATAACGTAGTCCCAAGAACGATGGGCGAACAGTTTTTCCACCTCACCTCTATGTAGCTGATCCTCAAGGGAGAGCAATGGCATGGTGAAAGATTCTACACAAAATTGCTCCTGCGGCCGGTACGATCGAAGCAACCAGCAAAAGGCAGAGGGAACATCATTTGTATAGGTAAAACTATTCCCGATAAACAAAATTTTCGTTGCATCCGGTCCCGCAGAAAGATGGGTCTTCCGTCCCCAGGGAAGAACGGGCGCCGGGTCAAGATAGAGAAATTGGAGTAAAGCAAATCCACCGCTGGCAATAATAATCAACGCGAACAAGATCGCGCGAATCGGCAGCTTATACTTGCGCACGAAATTCTCCATGAAAGCTTGCGTCAGACCAGGCAAACATCAATCATGTTCCCCGTCGCACAGTATGAGTAAACGGGGTATCGATTACATAATCGCCGCTGGAAATTCCCTGCCATATTGAATTGAGAATAGCATCGGCTACTAAAGGGACAAATGAGTTGCTACAGCCTTAGCGAGCGCGACAACGGCAATGAAACTCGCAAAGATCTATTTAGTTCACAACGACGAGGTGTTACCTCAAGTTTATACCAGCCAGAATCCAGGAATGGCAATTAAGCTCCTGCATCCTGAACTAAGTGATGACACTAGCCGTCAGACATGACGGCGAACTCAGCGTTTGCCGCGAAGATCGAGGTGCGGCCAGTTTCGGCATCGTTAGCAAGACTGGGAGCAATGAATCTACGAGCTCATAGCCCTGTTGGGCTACCTGCTTCAACCAGACGATGCTACCCTCTAACGGGCTGCCCTTGATCATGGAAGGATGTGTGATCGCACCCCGGTCTGATTCAGTCTATTCCTCTTCCTCCGGGCCCCAGAGCTTGTGCTCGGCTTCCAACTCACTTTGCAGATGATCCTGGTGCCGCTCGCACTCGTCCGCCTGGTCGTTTTTTCCCAGTTCTCTGTATACTTCGCAAAGTACTGCAAGCGTTTCGTTAAGTAATTCTTTGAAATCCGGATCGTGTTCCATCACTTTGACGCATTGTTCTAGAACAAGCTCGGCTTCGGTCCACTTCTTGAGATTTGCGAGAAATTCCCCCAGCCGCTGAAGTGCCGCCGGGTACGCGGGATGCTGGTCTCCCTGTTCAGTATCAACCAGGCTTACAAAATCGTGGAAGTATTGCTCATCGTCCGGCTCGGCCTCAAGTTCCAGGCACACATCACATAATCGATACAGCGTGTCTCTCAGAAACTCTTCGTCACCAATCTTCTCCGCGAGGCGCAAGGCAAACTTCAATTTCCCGTATGCTTTCGGAAATTTCTCTTCTTCCTCGTGACGATCCGCATCCTCGATGGCGTCCAGCCATGTTTGGGCCGATGGCAAATTTGTCGCAGTGCGAATATCCTTGTCAAATTGATAGAGCCATTCAAGAGCTCCTTCAGTCTGCTTCCAACAGTCTTGTGCCAACACTGCGTATTCGATGGCTTCGCTTTCGCCACCGGGTTCCACAGTTGCAGGCATTTTTGAAGGTAAAGGTTCTTCACCCAACAAAAAGGAACACACATGTACATTTGCCACTAACGCTCTGCGCAACGCACGGTCTGCTCCCGGCTGACGATTCTGCCGAAAGAGTAAAAGCGCTCTGCTGAAAGTCCATGCGGCTTCCTCAGCGCTGCGGTACCGACTCAAAAGAAGTTCCACCTCGGAGTTGAGGCCTTCTGATAGCAGCCAATTTACTAATTGGAATCTCACTCCGTGCCAGTCTTCCGGTTCATGAACAATGACGTTTTGCAGTAATTCGATGGCACGGTCCTTTTCTCCCAGAGCCCACAGCGTGCCGGCCAACGTGGTTTTTGCTCGCAGATAAGGTCGGGTCTCATCTACAGACCAGACATCATGCACGTGATCTTCGCTGTATCTGCGGGCGATGAAGCGTTCTCCCGCCTCCACTGCGGTTTCTAGCAGCACTCGCGCCTCATCGAGAGTTTGAGCGGTTTCTTGTGCGAGCAATACATATGCATCTGCGCAATCTTTACTAATTTCCAATGCTTCGCGTGCAAGGTCTACTCGCCTGGCACCGGATTCTGTCCAGGCTTGATACATCAGGTCCTGCGCACGCTCCAAATCAGACTTGTTATGTTCGGCCAACTGCAATTGGTTGGAAACGTCTGCCATGTTTTCTTCGTCCACGCCAAAATACTCAAAGAATTCTTGTGCAGAGGGAACGCCCTCTATCGTGTCATAATCCTCGGGCTCAAAAAGCAGACCGCTAGAAAGCGCCTTTGCCAGTTTAACAATCTCCTCGCCTCGCTCATCACAAAAAACCTTCGATTTCGCAAGGCGACTGAACTCACGTGTCGTTTTTTCCAGTGCCAGACAATTCGTGCCCTGTTCGTTGCGCTGTATTAACGTTGCCGCAGCGTTGACGGATGGCTGTAGAATTGGTCTGAGAATCAACATTTTTTAACTCCTGAGACAACGCCAACGTGCGCCGGATAAATCCTGCGCGAACTAGTTATGCTGACAAATAATACGAGGATCGCCACCAACATCCAAGACGCCAGTTGTACATATCTAACTGAAGGCGATAAGCGACAAAGACTTCCGGGTTCCTTTAAAATGACTTATTTTTGCTTTCACCTTGACTTCGGTCATCACGCTGGCGCTCAAGACGGCAGCTCAGAGTTGAATCGAGGAAAGGCAATCTTCCCGTCAGCGGGCCGCTCAGCGACTCAGTAAAGTTATACACTACACCGTTCATTTGGAAGGCTACTAGCATTCCGACTCTTGCTTTCCTGTCCGTGGACGCTGGAACAAGACATGGTCATCCGCAATGCAGAGAGTTCAAGGGACCAAGAACAGGAACAAATCGGCAGACGGGAAGAATCAAAATTAAGCCAAGGGTGACAGCATTGTTGGAACGAGGACCAAAACCAAGATGGATGCGCGACCTTCTGCGCTATTTACCTCTGAAATCGCAGTTCGTGCTGTCTGGAAACGTACGAGATCATTTTGCCTATGAGGTGGGTCCCGCAGCATACAGCGCTATTGCCTTAATACCGTATCTGGTTTCGGAGCTCAGCGCGAATAACTACAAACAAGTCTTTGCGTACAATCCTGTAAGCGGGTTTCGAGCGGTGACAGGTCCCGGAGGACGAAGCGAGCACGATCCCCAATTGCTTGCTGCGCTCACCGGCGGTGAAGCCTGTGGTTCCGACAGAACGACAAGCCCGGAGGCATTCGCTGGCGGGCTGGCCGAGCTCGTCAACTATAATGGCTCACCGACAGCCCTCATCGCCGATTTCGCCTCTCGGCTCATAAATCGTCCTGACGCATTGTCGTCCGCGGAACATCGATCATTTACGCGAGCTCTGGTTCTATCGCATGAAACAAGAACACGCCCTTATGGGGAGCCTCCCCGTCCGTTCTATAATACCGTGATCTGGGTCGTCGACAAAGAGGGCGATCTGCCGGACTGGTTGCTGATCAATAATCCACGAATGCGTCATATACCGGTGCCGAAACCAGACCATGTGATTCGCGGTCACATCGCACAGGGCGTAATGCGCACAATCAGCGGGTTTGACAAGGCGGAAATAACGGAAGCCAACGAACATTTGAAAACATTCGTGGAGGCGACCGAAGGAATGCTGGTACTGGATCTTCTGGCAGTAGGGCACCTTTGCCGTTCGGAAGGACTGAGTTACTCCAGCATTCGGGATGCAGTCAGACATTATAAACTTGGTGTAACCGAAGATCCGTGGCAGAAGATCGACAGAACAAAAATCGCAAAATCCGAAGAATTTATTGAGCATCGTGTTAAAGGACAGAAGCCCGCGGTCATTCACATGCTAGACATAGTAAAACGCGCGGTGACCGGTCTTGGAGGTTCTCGCAGAGGAGGTCGACCTCGAGGAGTTGCGTTTCTGGCCGGACCAACAGGAGTCGGAAAGACAGAACTCGCCAAGGCGATTACCAGCTTGTTGTTTGGTGATGAATCCGCCTACATTCGCTTCGACATGTCGGAGTTCAGTGCCGAACACAGCGATCAACGGTTAATTGGGGCACCGCCGGGATATGTAGGGTATGATGTAGGAGGCGAACTCACCAACGCCATTCGAGAAAAGCCTTTTAGTGTAGTTCTCTTCGATGAGATTGAGAAGGCGCACCCTCGCATCCTGGACAAATTCCTGCAGGTGCTCGACGACGGCGTGCTGACTTCCGGTCGGGGAGACAGAGTATATTTCTCGGAAGCTTTTATAATCTTTACGTCCAACCTGGGTACTTACAGTGTCACCGCCGATGGTGATCGGGTACAAACTGTTTCTGCTTCGGATAGCTATCAAACCATTCGCAAGAGAATTCGCGCTGAGATAGACAAACATTTCAAGCTAACGTTGGGGCGTCCGGAAATTCTTAACCGCATTGGCGAGAACATCATAATTTTCGACTTCATTCGAGACGAAGTGGCGCAGCAGATTTTCACTCAAATGCTCAATAACATAATAGAAGATCTTCGTGCGTCTCAAATTATTAGTATAACATTGCACCCGGATGTCTGCGCTGAGATTGAACATGCGTGTCTGATAGACCTCTCGAATGGAGGCCGCGGCATAAGGAACAAATTGGAGTTACATTTGGTGAATCCTCTGGCGCGAGCTTTATTTGACGCAAACGCTCAACCTTTGGACGAATTTGTTGTATCTGACATAACCTGTGACGATGTGACACAGTTGACATTGACCAGAACGGTAACGGGTGTGCGTTCATGATTTTGTACCTGAGCCGAGTACACTTTCCCGTCACCACACTGGGTCCCGGAAATAGAATCGGAATCTGGTTCCAGGGATGCTCAATTCAATGCCCTGGTTGTATCAGCGTTGATACGTGGTCTCCCCGTCAGGGAGAGACAACCATCGACGAAACAGTTTCCGTCATCTTGAACTGGCATGCATGTGCCGACGGTGTCACCATCAGCGGTGGAGAACCGTTCGATCAACCGCAGGCTCTGTTGGTTCTACTGCAAAGACTGCGATCATTTTTTGACAAAGACATACTCGTTTATAGCGGTTACGAATTCGCACGCCTGGAGCCTCTTTTAGATCATTTTAGAGGATATATTGACGCCATTATCACCGGTCCCTATCGCGAATCGCATCCGCAATCATTGCCACTGCGTGGAAGCGATAATCAGGAACTTCATATACTAACCGAGCGAGGAAAGAAGGCATTCTCAGAAGAGTCGCTTAGCAGCCTGTCCAGGAAAAGTCTCGACGTGATGTTCGACTCGGACGGAGTCATATGGTTGGCCGGAATACCTGCAAGAGGCGACTTTGACCGGCTAACCAAACGGCTTGCAGGAGACGGCTTCAAGACTTCAACCAGCCAACAGGGGAGCTTGCGAAACCATGACTGAGCTTGTGCGTCATTGCCCCAACTGCAGAACGCTGAGGAACGCCGACGAATTCGTTTGCATGGGTACTGCAAGCGGTGGAATCTGTGGGTGGGACCTAACTTACGAAACGTTGATAGCTAGAGATTGTGTTGAGCACAGCCGGGATGATACCGCCAGCGATATCGGATTACTTCCGGGCTGCGATTCCATCATGAGCGACAACCTTGCGAAAGCAGAGGTTGCGACCGCAGCTGCTGCGCTTTGCTCGAACGTGGGCGGTTCACTTTGCCAGAATGGGCACACCATAGACGAGGGCGACCTCATGTGCCTCATCTGCGGGGGGGCGCTGCAAACAGATACACCAACAACCCGAGAAACAAGAACGGAAGCAAGGACCAAACTAGACTCAGCAATGCCAGGCACCGCGTCAGACATAACCAGCGAGATAATCAACGGACACGGTGAAACCGACTCGCCAGGAAAACCTGCAAACAACGAAGAATCACCTTCGTCTAATGCCACAGCATCAGCAATCGAGCCACGAGCGAGCATTGGCAATCCGGGGGCAGTTTCAATTGCGAACATTGACGATTGGGCTTTGGTGGAAGAACTCCGGGGCACCGTTCACGGTATCGTAAGGTGGCGCGTGAGTAACCCGAATTACCAGACCGATAACCTCGTTATGGAGATTCACGAACATAATGAGTTCTATGATCCTGCGACGCTTCAACTTATTGAACACATGAGCAACCGTGGATTCGCCCGGCTGGTCTCGCGAGGCATAAGTAATGGAATGCGATATGAAGTCTGGGATGAGCAGGCAGATGTAGGTCTGCAAGCTTTTCTCACCAGAGAGGCCACTCAGCGTCTGGACTTGAGGGAGTTGGTGCACTCGCTGGGACAATTAATTGCTGATCTGGCAGCTCAGGGAATTCGGCATCGCGATGTACAGCCGGCTAACATCAAAGTTCACGGAGAAAATCCCTTCACGCCCGTGCTATGCGGATTTCATTTTGCTGTTGCGTCAGACTTCGATCTTGAGCTGATACCACTTCCGCAAACGAGCCGATACTCCGCGCCCGAAGCCCATCTCGGGGCGGTGTCACCGTGCTCGGACTGGTGGAGCCTTGGTATCATTCTTCTGGAGTTTGTAACTGCAGGGCAGTGTTTTAGCGGCATTGACGACAAAGTATTTCTGCTCAACGCAGTTACTGAGGGAGTAGCACTTCCTAACGACATTGACGACGACACTTATGCGCTTCTGTCTGGACTCCTGGAAAGAGCTTCGCAGAAACGATGGCAATGGAGTCACATCCAGCAGTGGCTCAACGGGCAACACGGCGTTTGCGACCGAGCTGCCAACGAGTCGCCGGCACCACCGGAGGTTGGTCCGTCTATATCGCTCAACAGCAAATTTTACAGGTCTTGTAGTGAATATGCACTGCGCGCGGCGAGTCCGGTTTTATGGAATGAAGCGATGGACCAATTTAGGCGAGGCGAGCTTGCCACGTGGATTGAACGGCTACTACCGACAGCAGGCACAGCGGGCTTTTTGCGCGAACTGCGTTTGGATCAAGCAATTTCGGAGCCAATCAAACTAGCACTGGCGCTGTTATCCATGAACATTCACATGCCACTCTCGATAGCTGGCGACATAGTCACTCCAGCATGGTTACTGGAGAACATAGAGTCTGCAATTGAATTACTCAGCCAAGCTGTGGTTATGCGACTCAAGCAACTGAACCGCGAGCAATGGTTGCAAGACCTGGCCACACGGGCAGCCCTGATTAAGCAGAAAATCGAGATCCATTCTATTAGCGTGAACGAAGAACGTCTGAAAGCGTCGATGTTATGCACATCTCGACGCAACCTTGAGAATCAATGGCGCTGGTTACGCGCATCATTTCCCGATAGTGAGCACCGTGGAATTCTTGGTCTTCTCGAAAAACGAAATCACACGGAAGAAGACCTCATTATTCTTATAAGTGCGCAACAGGAAGAGTTTGTATCTGCGGCAGAAATTCTTGAACAAACCAGGCGCCTGGCAATAACAGTGCCGGAGATCTCTTTGGACGGGAGTGACAGCGCCGCTTTTCTGGCGATGTCTCGGCGCGAATTGTTAGACGAAATTGACAATCGACTTTCAGGGTTTGCTTGTTCAGGTATTTCCGTGATTGACGAGTGGGCCGATGTGTATCGAATGGAACGGCGTATCTCACTGCCCCGCGCCCTGGTGCTTCTTTCAGTACCGAAGTCACGGTGGCAACCGCTACCGAAGCAAGAGTACGTTGGTAAGATAATAGATTTTCTTGAGAAGAAAGTATCGGTTTCAATTCAGCGCGGACCCCTGGTGCGACTAATTGCCACACGCACTGCCACCACTATTGACTTGCTCGATCTCAACGGACCTCGTCGAACAGCACTGCACCTGCTCGACGCATTGATTTCACGCTCAGGACAATCAATGGATATTGATCCCGCGGTGCTAGATGAGGTACCAGATCTCGAGAACCGAATAAGGCGATTGACAGAGCGTACCACCACATTCCGACGAGAAACGGGGCGCCATAGTCTCTATCTCGGCTTTCCTCTGGTAAGCTGCGGAGTTCGCAGATCCAGCGATCAACGAATAAGTGCTCGTATAGCCCCGCTCATATTGTGGCCAATTAAGGTGGAAGCATCTGTCGGCAATCGAGGCCGAATCGCCCTGGCATTTGACCGAGATCACGATGAGGTAAGGCTCAACCCCGCGCTCGATACAGCGCTAAACTGGGCACCGGGTGAATTCGACAAATGGCGTGATGCATTTAACGACCTCCTCGGATGTTCATCGTTAAATTCACAATCCGTCATGGACTCCTTTGCTCTCCTGGGTGAGGTACAGTCTAAAGAATTAACTAAGTTACCCGACAAGGACTTTGCACCAGTTCCTAACAAGAAAGTGATCACCGCATCCGGTGCCCTGTTCCACTGCGATTTTGCTGGCAAAGCCATAGCTGATGATTTACGCAACATTGCCAACAGACACCTGACTGGAACGGCGCTGGAGATCGCACTACGGCTAAGAGAAGAGAAATCGGGGGAAGTATTTTCGGATGCAGCTCTCTATCACGTGATAGACACAGATCCTTCACAAGAACGAGCCATCGTGCTATCACGCCATTCTCCGGGGCTCCACGTGGAAGGACCGCCCGGAACAGGAAAGAGTCAGACCATCGTTAATATCGTGGCAGATACCATTGCACGGGGCGAAACAGCACTTATCGTTTGTCAAAAACAGGCCGCTCTGTCAGTAGTAGAAAAAAGGCTGAGAGCGGAGGGCTTAGGCGACAGGCTATTTCTGGTAACGGACGTAACAAGAGATCGCCAACCTGTCATTCGTGCGCTGAGGGATCAAATAGCCGAACCGGCGGCAAAACGAATTGCCGATTTCAGTATTGTGTCAAAAGACCGCGATAGCATCGTTGCCCGCTTGCTGAATTGCGAGCGCGAACTCAATTCCTGGCACAACTCACTCTACACAGTTAACGATGCTGTCGGACTTAGCTATCGTCAAATTCTGTGTGATTTGCTTCTGCTACAGCAAAAGCAGATGCCATCTCTTCCTTCGCTGCGTCGTGCATTAAGAAAGTGTTCCAACAGAGAAGTGCTCGAAACGATGGAAGAGGCCGGTTCGGTGGCGAGACTGTGGTTGTCGTCATCTTACGAACAATCTCCGCTGGCAGCTTTGGGAGATTTCCTGCCACATGCAAGCGACATTGAGTTATTGAACGAGCGACTTGATGCGCTCTTGACGGCCGACGAGAAGCGAGTGAGTGTTTGTGCTAAGTATCCTGATGCCCCGGATGTAGACGACACGCGAGAGTACGAAGAATGGTTGAAAGAAAACGAGAAACAGTTGCGCTATATTCCGCAGGAGTTGTCGGCGAATCTGGCAAAGTGGTTCGCTTTGTTTTCCATTACCTCAAACGAACAGCTAGCGCAAGGATCACGTTTGCTAAGCGAGCTGAAGACGCTGCGGATGCAGCTGGATAACATCGCACCGGATTCTTTTTTGCTCACTCTCAAACAGCCGCTATCAACCATCGATGATGCGCAACTCCAGCGCATGATCCAAACCGTATCAACAGCACTGCGAAATATTGGCTTCTTTTCCTTCATAGATTTCCCGAAGAAGATAAAGCAAAAAGCATCGGACGAGTATCTGCAACAGCTTGGTGCCACCGAGCGCGGTGCTGACCGCCACCCAATGCTGTTAAGAGATTGCGAGCTGGAGAACTCAATTCGCCCGATGCGCGAGAGTCTCAAAAGCATTGGCAAAATCTTGCAGACCAAACCCGGTACAGCGATGGTAACGGTGCAAGATCTCAAGGTAGAACTGGCGCGCTGGCTCTCACTCCTGGAGCCGGTAGCAGATGCAGCAAGACGAATCAGTGCTTGCCCTGCACGGCAAATCGCCGAGACATCCGTTGGGAAGGGAAACCCTGATGGCATGGCGAACCTGTTCGACAAAATCGACGGTGTCTTTCAACGTCATTCGGCCAGAACCGATAGCAAGCAAAAACTCTCGCAGCTTTCGGAATGGCTCGGTGAAGAGTGGCTTAAGAAGTATGAGAGTTCTATAGATGCCGGGGCCAACCTCACTGAAGAGTTGAGACTGATTCGACTGGCAACGGCGCAGACGCTAAGCTATCAGCAGTTCCGCAATCGTGCGAAATCACTTCGCCCGCTTACGCTGACCTGCCTTTCCTATTTTAGATCACTGGAAGCGGAGTTGAAATTGACCGAAGCGGAGGCTCTTGCCTCCACTATCAGAGATGTGATTCAAGCGGAATCGTGTCTTGGATGGAAGGAAATGATGGAAGTTTCCAATCCGCTCCTCTGCATCGATAAGACAGAAGTCAATGCGCGAGTGGCAACGTTGAGCGATTGTTCCACGAAACTGGTGCACATAAACAGGCGGCTACTTTCTCAACCAGAACCAACCGCCGTTATTGCGCCTGAGCGCGAGTGGGAATCGCTGACACGGCTTACCGGGCAACGGGCAAGACGTCTGCGCGAAGTTGTAGAGTCTGGTCTGGAGCTGGGCTTGATGAAGCTGCGCCCGATTTGGTTGATGAATCCTGAAGTCGTTAGCAGATTGATGCCGCTAAAGCCTAATTTGTTCGATATAGTGATCTTCGACGAAGCATCACAGCTCCCGGTGGAGTATTCATTACCAGCCTTGTATCGTGCAAAGAGATTTGTGGTTAGTGGTGATGATAAGCAGATGCCACCGAGTTACTTCTTTGCTGCAAAATTGGATTCGGACGAGGAAGAGCTTGTCGAGTCTTCTGAGGACGATCAAAGTGAAGAGATGAAAGAGCGTCTTGAAGAGAATTGGAACAGGCGCGATATAAAGGATTGCCCGAACATATTGAATCTAGCCGCGGCTGTCCTACCGGGATCACGACTGCAAGTTCACTATCGATCTGAGTATGAGCAGTTAATTCAGTACTCCAATGAAGCATTCTACTCAGGAAAACTGAGCGTACCAGCAAAACATACCGATGCTCAAGTTGCGTTGGCAAAGCCAATTGAACTGTTGTTCGCCAATGGGCTGTATGACAAACAGACAAACCCGACGGAAGCGCGGCAGGTTATTGAGCTGATAAAGGAAATCTGGTTTTCCAGTGGAGAGGCTCGTAAGCCGACCATGGGCGTGGCAACATTTAACCTGAAGCAAGCTGACTTAATAACGGATTTGCTTCAAGAGGAAGCCGAAAGAGACGATCGATTCAAATCAATTCTACAAACAGAGTATGAGCGCGAGGAAAACGGAGAAGACATGAGTTTCTTCGTGAAAAATTTGGAGAATGTGCAGGGAGACGAGCGTGACTTTATCATTTTCTCCACCACTTTCGGTCGTAATCGCGACGGTAAATTTATTCGGAATTTCGGAAAGTTAGGTCAGGTAGGAGGTGAGAGAAGGCTCAACGTTGCGGTTACCAGAGCCCGGCAGAAAGTGGTTATAGTTACGTCTATGCCCATCGCAGAGATATCGGATTTCTTGAACACTCGCCGCACACCTACCAGCCCCCGAGATTATCTACAAGCATATCTGGAGTATGCCAACCGCTTGAGCAAGGGTGACAACGCAGGGGCGAATCTGCTCCTTCGCCAGCTTTCACCGCTTCGATCGCAGTCGGCGAACAGCAATTACGCCGGAACGGGCGAACCTGATGAATTCGTAGCGTCGGTGGCGAGGTACATTGAAAAATCGGGATTCAAGGCAACCGTCCGGCAGGGAAGCAAGGATGCCTTCGGGGTGGATATAGCTATAGAACACCCTGAAACAGGGCTATACTGCTTCGGCATAGAGTGCGACTCGCCTGTACACGAATTACTGGTGCGTCCGTCACACCGCGAAATCTGGCGCAGGAAGATGCTTAGCGCGTCGCTCGGCACTGTTTATCGCATCAGTATTCGAGACTGGTATCATAACCTCGAACGCGAACAGAATAACCTGTCAATGGCGCTTCGCTCTGCAACACGGGTTGAGGAAACAGCCACCTTGTAAAGCCGTCGCCTCATCCGCGCTAGCAGCTTGTTTCGTGCCAGGGGAGATGCACCCTTCTTGCACACCGGCTTTTGCTGCTGGAGTAAGGAGCGTACAATTGAACGAGCATTCTTCTGCTGTCGCCAACTTAACCGGTAACATCGAAGCCTTAGCTCATCTCCCCGCCCCTCCACCGTCGCAAGCACCGATCAGCCGCAAATCCACATATCACCATGCACAAATTCCTGGAGATAATACTTTCATGAGCGGACCAAAAGTTATTGTTATTGTCAGCCCCGAGCAACTCAAACAAATGCAGCTAGCTGAGCGAGGCAAGTTAGTGGCGGAGCTGTCTACCGCCATATCCCTATGGAAGCGTTCTCTAGAGCAATCTGGAAAACTAAAATCAGAAGATGAACTCGTAGTTTTGAAGCGACGAGCAGCATTGGAAGCAGGCTTTGAAGAGAATCACGACTTGGCTGCAAAAAGCATTGTTCGGGAGATTGAATTCCTGAACCATCAAGCATCCCAAGCACGAGAAGAATATGCTCATCGAATAGCCGACAAGAACAAGCGAAAGCGTTCGCTTCAGCAGATTGCACTCACATTGCTAGGCAGTTCAACTTGCTCAGATCAACAAAAAACGGCGCTCAAGAGAGCGATGAAACAGCTCGAACATGCCAATAATGACATTCTCGATGCAGTCTCGATTGAGTTAAATCAACTGAGTTCTTCTCTGTCTAAAATAGGCATTAAAGAGCCACCATCGGGAGAGAATGCAAAATTTATCGCTCAACTTAAAGATGGTGCTCTCACTGTTGGCGAACCGACTAGCGGACCGGAGCAGGATGAAGCCGCCGTAATCAGAGACAAGATTGAATTGCTCATCGCACGCACCGAGGTTATTGATGCATCTATCGCTGAGCGATATACACTTCGTTTAACTCAACTGCTCGAAGATGCCAGCGATATCCATCAGCGGCGCATGAAAGTTGATTCATTGATTGTGGATATATCGAGAGAGTTACGCGAGCTGAAAATTGCGCAACAAACACGCAGCACGCTGGAGTCATTGCTACGGCAGTTGGAGGGGCATGAGGAGTCAGGTGAATTACGCGGAAAAGTTCAGGCGGCTCTTCTCAAATCATGCGGGGCTGACGAGGTTATCAAACTGCAGCACGACGTCGAAGAATGGATGAGTCGCAGAGGAGCTGTTATTGCCGAACAGTCAAAGAGAGAAGCGGTGTTGTCCGCTCTGCAATCACTGGGCTATGATGTAAAAGAGGGTATGTGCGCTGCTTGGTCCGAATCAGGCTCAATCGTTGTGAGAAAACCCGATTCGAAACAATATGGACTGCAGGTTGCCGCACCGTCATCTTCAGAGCGTATGCAAATGAGAGTTGTATCCTTTGCCACCCCATCGGACAGCAAGACTTCTGCCCGTGATACAAAGGCTGAAGAACAATGGTGCACTGAATTTCAACAACTGACGGAGGATCTTCGGACAAGAGGATTTTCCCTTACGCTTGAAGCTGCAAGCGCACCAGGTGCGACACCGGTCAAACGAATCGCTCCCTTGTTCGCTGACGACCACGAAGAAGACGAGGAAGTGGAGCACGATAGTTCACGCCGCAATCGTAGGGAGATAACGCGATAATCCAGCTCGTGCCCGTTCTGTTTCAGTCTTTGGAGTCTTCCGCAGCAGGAATCGGTGAGCTGCAATCAGGCTAAGCTTTGTTGGGTGAGCGTAGGTTTGCGATCGCTATTGCTGCTGGCGTTCAAATACTATATTGGCGAAGGGCTAGCCGGAAAATCCAGCAACCACAAGAACACCATGAGGAAAATGTTAGTGGTGCTCAGTTGCAACCCATACGCAGGTGAAGCGGAAACTCGAAAGTATAGACGGTTGAATCATCCAATTGCATCTGATGAGATTCCACCCAGCCGTGAATTGGGTCCTTCCCTGTAGTTTCCTTGCAAGCTTTGGTAGCGGACCAGGTTGATGAATAGCCGACAAATTGTTGGAGCGTCCAATCGACAGAAAGTGTGAACTCTGGAGCCGGAATCTCACGAAAGGGAAATTCGATGGTTCGATATCGATCAAATACCAATTGAATGGGCTCCGGCCAGAACGGACAAACGTTATCGATTAAAGATTGCACAACTGGTTCCAATGCAGCGTCTCTGGCGTGCACCATACTGTAACACCAGACAGCAACTATGCCGTCAGCTTTCAGCACACGCCGACATTCACTAAAGAAGTCCGGAATATCGAACCAGTGCACGGCATTGGCAGCGGTAATAAGATCGCAGCTTGAGTCCGGCAAACCGCTGCTCTCGGAAGGCGTCTGCCTGTAGGTAATGCCGGGAGATTGACGGGCAAACTGGATTTGTGAGGCACTGGCGTCGGTTGCAACAACTGCACTGAAAAATCTTGTCAATTCTTCGGCAGCCTGGCCGCTACCAGTGCCGGCGTCCCATGCAAGATCGAAGGACTTCACCTTTGCTATGATAAATTGAAACAATTCAGCGGGATAACCAGGACGATACTGCGCGTATTCCCGTGCCTTGCCATCAAATAGTGTTTGGTACGAACTCACTACGCTACTCCGATAAAGGTCGACCTTGACTGCCAAGAAATACCAAATATATTACTCCGTATTTCCTATGAAAAATTGCGCCGCCCGCAATTTTTCCCTTACCAACCAAGCCTGCGATCGCTCTGAATTTCGCAAAAGATTGGTTGTATGCCTTGTAGAAAATTGCGGTTGGCGCAATTTTCCACAGGGATGGTCTGACCTCTACCCTACTTAAGGAAAACCGGCGGTTTTTATAGAGGTTTGCGAATTGCTCTAAACTCTAAAGGGGTGCATCGGAAAGACCGAGAATGCCCTTTTACTCAAGCAAGGATTCATGAACCCGACAGCATTACGATCTGTTCGCATAGGTGCATTTGGCGCCGGACTTTTACTCGGAACTCTGGCGGCGATTTTGTTGATTCCTCCGGCAAGAGACCGCTTCTTCACCACCAAGTTATGGCCCTGGCGTTTGCCGTGGGACACAAACGAAGATGAATTAGCTTATTTGAAAAGTATTTGTGTGCCGGGAGACATTATCGTCGAATCGAATATGCATGGTCCCCAATGGATCGCGCTCTGCACTTTGACCACGGGAACCACATGGGTTCACGCTGCTCTGGTCGGCAACGATAAGTCTCTGATCACTGTAGAAAAATCGGCAATTGAGACTGATTTTTCCATCTATTTGAATTGGGGAAGCACCAGGTTGGCAATAATTCGCCCGCCTTATGTGGATGAAGCGCAGGCTCAACGAGCCATTGAATACGCCACCAGTAAACTCGGCACAGCCTATGACGCATCCTTCAGGGATCCGGCAGGAAATTGCAACGGGCTTGTAGGCAGTGCCCTTCTTCACTCCGGAATTCAGATAAAAACAAAACGAGTTTTCGGGAAGAAAATTTTCGCTCCAGACGCATTTTTCCAAATCCCACACGCAAGAGTTATCTGGCTGAGCGACCGAGATCGAAAACATAGAACACGGACGAATAGCCAATATAAGTTGTGGAGGGACACCAAGGAACTCGGCTTTTGATCGTAACCACGAAGTCCTAGTTGTAGCGGACTGCAATCGAAACGAGCCGGAACTGCAATCATCGCGATTTTGAGACCACAATAGCGGCAGACAGTAGAGGCAGAGAGCGCACCTGCACGTTAGGCGTTAGTAAGAAGCGGCACTCATTTAGTTTTTTCCAGCACCCGGTTCAGAAAGTTCAATACATCAGCCCCCCAGACATCCTCACCTCTAACCGAGAATCCCCGATGTCCGTCACCCTCCGGGTTTCTGGCCGTAACGCCATAAGGGGGATACAACTTGGCTGCGTTGGGCGGACCTTTGGCCAGGAGCATCGGACCAAGTACCTCGCTAGGACCGGTACTGGCGTCATTCTCGGCTTGCAGCAAGAATATCGGCATGCGTGCGTTTCTAACGGCTTGTTTGAGGAGCGCTCGTATTCTACCGTCATTCCAAGACTCAGCTCCCGGGGCGAAACAAACTGCCGCGCGAATGCCCAGCCCCCGCTCTGCCGTCAGCAGGGTTTGGATACCTCCATAAGAGTATCCAGTGACGATAAGTCGCTGTGTATCAACGTCTGAACGGGTCTTAATAAAGCGAACCGCTGCTTGCACATCAAGATTCCAGAATTCGTGTAGACCGACAATATCGTGATGGTCCTTCAAATCTTGCTCCCTTGACAGCATGTCACCCGTGTAGTCAGGTGATTTGAATTTCCCATGGCGTGAGGGAAAGAAAATTAGATAGCCGTGACTGTTATAGAATTTCGCCAGTGGCGGCTCTTGAACCAACTCATTGGCAGGAAGTCGCTCTGAACGCATACCCCCGTGCTTCTTGAAAGACCCGTGGTTCCATATGAGGGTAGGAAACGGCCCTTTACCAGCTGGCTTCCAGATGTCTCCTTCGAGCATCTGTCCATCGTCTCCCCTAAAGGTGACACGCTCCGGCTTTATCTCCTCCTCCGCCCCGAACGCAGACCAGACGGTCAGGCAGACGTTCAGAACCAGCAGCAAGACTAGAATCAATGTCTTCATCAATCAATCCTCCTCAGCGATGCATCGGGTTTGCAGGGGCGGTTAAACTAGGCGTGCCTTATTACTCTCCAATGGTATTTTCCATGAGCGCGCTCCTGATTTGCATGTTGTGCGTTCAAGATAGGGAGAACGAGGTATCTTTCCACAGACGACTATTAATGTATACTTACGGCGATGTCATTTGGTTCAGGTTCGACTGACAGGTCTCAGCCACTCGTTTCGAGGCCGCGCAAAGTAATGACTGTTGGCAATTCCAGATCTAAAACATGTTGAAAAACCAGATTGGGGCGATCCTGTAAAAGGACTTCCAACGCTAATTTTGTATAGCGTGGTAGATGATCGTAGCGGTGTGTCTTACGTGGAATATGCTGCGTATTTGGTGAAGATGCGGAGTGTCAGCCCCGGGATTTTTGTTTCGTGCAATGGCTGCTAAGGCTTATGCGTCCTTTCCCTTTCAAGGGCGCCCAAAACTGAATTATTTGGATAATCGGTAACTGCCGGATCCTGAAATTCGAGACAGGTCAACACGAGGAGAACTGGTGAATGAGCTGGCCCGCTAGCGAAGAGTACTGTCTTCCAAAACGTGTTGCACTTACTTGTCAAACGTGATGCACTTACTTGGAATTGAATGGCAAACGCATATGCCGGCACGCGCGTAACTGCTCGTGCCAAAGAAAAGTTGCAGTGTCACTTGCACCTAATGTGGTTGTTGTGATTAGTGGCGATGATCTGCGGAATTTTCATTTCAAAAGACGTGAGATAATGAGGTTCGATGATAAGCGATTGGGAAATAGGGAGACGTAAAAGCTAGACGATTTTCTACTCCTGTTGCCGCTTAGATCCTGCGACTTCGTGGTATGCAAACCGCAGGATGGTGTGTGCGAGATGACCGAAGCTAACTTCAAAGTCGATAATCGGCGAACTCTCAAGTTTTGGCCCAGCCCGCAAGACTATAACGAAGCGCTGCAGAATCCAACGTATACTTTTGCCGATCCAGAATTAAAAGCGGGGCAACCGGAGCCGGATCATCTGGGATTACCGCGTCCTAACACGGGTGGCTTCGCCAGTGTTTACCGGTTGCACTGTGCAACTGGCGACTGGGCGGTGCGTTGTTTTCTTAACTGCGTTCACGATCAGCAGTCGCGATATCAGCTCATATCAGACACACTGAGAACGACATCATTGCCCTATACCCTCGCGTTCGAATATCAGAATGAGGGCATTGATGTCTCGTTATCCTGGTTTCCGTTGTTAAAGATGGAATGGGTTACTGGTGACACACTGGAACGATACATCGAAAATCACCTGACTCAGCCAGAGGAACTCAGTCGTCTGGCGACGAGCTTCCTCGAAATGACCATTCGCTTGCGAGAGGTTAATATCGCCCATGGGGATCTTCAGCACGGCAATATTATCGTTACGCCGGATGGAGACCTCAAACTCGTGGATTACGACTGTATGTTTGTGCCCTCAATGGAGTGCACGGAGAGCAATGAGTTAGGTCATCCCAACTACCAACATCCGCTAAGATCAGCTGAACACTTCGGAAGTTTTCTCGATAACTTTTCTTCCTGGGTCATCTATGTGTCCTTACGATCTCTTTCCATCGATCCATCATTGTACCGGCAACTTGCGGCAGGAAATGATTGTCTGTTATTTCGCAGAATTGATTTCGCCGAGCCGTTACAGTCGCAAGCATTCTACGTTCTAGAATCGCACCACTCGGAGGAGATTCGGCTCCTGGCTAAATTCATGCGCTGGCAGCTTGAGCAAGACCCGCGACTAGTCAGCGCACTAACTGCAAACCCGCCTGAAGTACCGATGCTCCCAACGGTAGAACGGCCTGCAGTAAAACACGTAATTCTAGAGTTCGATGAGATTCCACAGCAACAAGTTAGTGTCCATAAAGATTTTCAACTGGACTTCGGGGAGACTGTTTGCTCCACTGAATCGTTCAAAGGGTCGATGGCCATACCAATGTTCAAGCTAATGCTGTGTGTCTCAAGTCTGCTCTGCTTCTCGCCTTTGTTTGTACACGGTCTTAGCCTGCAGGCATGTATTGTTGCAGCGCTCGCCATTTCGCTCTTTGTCGGCTTCTTTTGTGGAGCCATGTCATCACGCTGGAGTAAGACCATCATTCTTACGAACAGGCGGCTGGTGGAATTAACCCATTGCCGCTTCTATCTCAACTCGATTGACGAGCATGATGAACGCATAGAATTCGATTTCGATGAAGTCAGGTCTGTATCACTGCTCACTTCGCTCTGGAGAAAACCGAGATTGCACATAGAAATGAAACCCGGTTATTATTTCGAAGCAGATATCCCCTGGGGAATGCCCAGCGATGGCTCATTCGTCAGCCTGATAGGATATGGGCGAGGTCCGAGCGGTATCAAATACACCACTACGGGTTTCACCGGAGCAAGAGCAATGTTCGACAAATTTCCCAAGGAATTGCGCAAAGAAGACTAGCCCAATCTTTCCCTGAGCTGCGCTAGCTAAAGCATCACACTGATACACGCCTGTGATTTCTCGAAATTAAATTTGCCGATACTGTTCCTGGCAATCTCTTCCCGCATCAATAGCGATTTTTATTTCGGTAGTGAGTCTAAGACCACTCTGCCCGCGAGCGCGCCAACCATAAGAGTGGGAGCAAGCCAACGTGGTCCCGCTCTACTAATGCGGAGAACACTGCCAGTTAGCATGGTCGCATCGGACAATAGAGCAGCGCTGTTGCCTAAGGTGAGTCCGTCTTTTCTTAGTGAATCTATATCATTGCAACTTCGAATAAGTGCCAGTCCCGTATATACTCCCAGCCCCAATCCGCTTGCTGCGCTGGGTCTGCATATCTGCGATAGTGTCAATCCGGCAAGTTGCCCGCCGGCAACCCAAGTATCCTGCTCACTAAGACTCCATTTGGTTTGTGATTGGAGTCCACCGCTGAGTACCAGACTGTCCCTGAGCATCGGCGGCACCGTCATCGCCCCATATCGTGCGCTGATACAAATTGCATCCTGATTCGGCACACATTTTGCTGGTGATTCAGGTGCTATATGTGGAGTACCGCTTTGGTCATTTGTCGACCGCACCGCCTCGACCATTGAGATAGCGGGTAATCCAGGAGCCGCTATATTCTTCTTCGCTAGCTCGCGTATATCTGAGAGGCTGATTTGCGAAAACTCTATGGTAACTCCCGCTATGGGGGTTTCGGCAGACTGTTTCTCAAATGCTCTTTGTAGGTCGCCCATTGGTATTTCCTTACTCCATCCATTGTCTGATTCCTTTGAAAACGAACTTCTTAGAATTCAGCTCTTTCACCAATGAAACGATAGATCTGTTAGTTCATTGTTAGCTCGCTCAGACCAACGGAGCTGAGGGCGCGCTTCCTTTCTTAGCACCCTCAGAAAATTCGTATTAACCGCATTGCTGCTAAGGTGGTTTTCGACTATTGTGTGCCGGGCTGGTGAAGCAAGACCCTTTGCTGCACCTTATGAAGACCAACGAAATTCTCTTTCACACGACTCCTTCCAACTCCCCACTGGCGTTGCAGGGTTGGGCTGAGTCCGCTGCCACTGCCTCATGGACCTGGATGAAAGAACATCCGGTAGAGACTGCCGGGACGGCATTGTTGATAGCGGCGCCGTTACTGGGTGCTGGATGCGGAAGACTCGCAACGGCACTGCGGCGGGCTCCCGCTGGTGAGTTGGTTGCCCGGCGAGTGGCAACTACAACAGGGCTAGTAACTGCCGAGGCTGAGGTGTGTCTGTCCGAACTAATTGTCGGGCAGCGCGCAGGCAGAGTCGCATCCGTGCCCGTTCTGTTTCAGTCTCTGGAGTCTTCCGCAGCAGGAATCGGTGAGCTGCAATCCATTTCCAAAGGTCCCCATAGAAAATTCATTCAGGGGCGCTTTGATGCATCCGGTGTTTGGCATCCGGAGCGAAACTTGTGGACTCTTCCGGAGAGTGCAATTGCGGAACTGCAAGGTCGTCTCACGTACATGAATTCAGAGCTAATGAATCCAGTACGCAGCGAGCGATTCGTGCGCGAGTTGGGCTCAAAAGTGCACAAATGGTTTCCACTTGATCCGGTTCAGTCGAGTCGCTACGGAGCGGCGCACCACTACGAACTGCGAATGCGAATAGGCCAGATCGAGGATAGCCTGAACAACCTGTTTGGCGGGGCGAAACAACCGCTTACGCGAGTTTACAGTACTAAAATTCTCGGTGACGAGGCTGCCCGCGTTGGAGCACCGATGTCCTATCATATACAGACAGGCAGTACCATTGTGAGTGATGCCTTTCTTCACAGCAGTAAGACAATGCCGTTTCTCGCTGCAGGCAGGTGGCCGGCCTCTATCGGGCATGAAGCCATGCACGCCGACCAGCTCTATGTCATTGCAAGAGGCGTTGCTGCAGACCTGAAAGTTGCACCTTCCTACAAGGGATGGGCAAGCGCTGCAGAAGTTGCCACCTTCCAGGCGACTCTGGAAAAGACCATAGATAAACGTATCTCTGAGCGTCAAACAAGAAATATCCTCGATGTAATTCAGACTAACAGTGCCGCGGTGTTAACGCCGATCGAGCGCAATCGAGCAGAACGCCTGGCCGACGGATTCAGGCGCTTTACCAGCGTCGGACCCGAGTTCAAAGCTGCAGAACAAAGTATTGTGTTTAGCAACGGAATCATCACAAAGTGTAGAGAAGGCAAAGACATAACCCTGATGCTGCAAAGACTCTTGAGTCGTGACCCAAGCTACGCTGAGGCACGGCTGCATCTTTTCGGCACAGCGCCCGTACCGGAATCGCTCAGAAAGTTAGTTGGTAATTCCGCCCTTTCTGGTGCGAACCTGGAGAGGGAAGGAGCCAAACAGGTGATTGAAATTGCGACCAACAGAATAGAGCAGCAAAACCTTCTGAGGAAAACCGCTTACGATAACTATATGCGCTATCACGAGCTGGAAGCCTGGTATTTTGAAAACACGCTGGAAGCACAAACAAAGAGAATCTGGCGGTGAAATCCGGGGAGAAATGACTAGTCGTTTGCGCTCCTTTTCACTTCTGAAAAGTGCACAATTTCTGCCTTCTCTTCTGCCTTCTCGGGAAGCTCCACTACTGTGTCATCGCTATGGAACATACTTTCTTCAAGAATTTCAGATCGAACAATGGTTGGATTAACAACAGTCATCTTGGACTTGAGGCTATTAAGATCGTTGATGAGTGCGACCGTGCTCGCTGGCCCGGCATGTTCTCCAAAAGCCCTATTCACAGCCTTGATATATTGAATGTACGAGTCTACCGCTCGCCCCCGCTCACCGAGTTCCTGGTATGTCATTGCCAACTCTCGAAGGATACGCTGTGCAACTGCGATCATTTCTCGTGTCGGCGTGCTGTGACTCCTGAGATGGTTCATGCAATCGTTACCTATGACTATCGCTTCCATTAGATTGTTGGAACAACGCAGGGTCTCCATTAGTTTGCAGTTAGCGTCATAGAAGTCAGGTGAAAAGGTATCAAAATACGCAATTGCTTTCCGAAGCACTTCTGCCTTCAGGCCCGGATCCGAATACTGTTCAGCTTCATGCAGCAATGACTTACCGCTGACAGCGGTAATCGATGTGTCCTTTTGAAATCGGCAACACACCAGTACGCAACCGAAGGCACTGAGGCAGAAACTGTAGAGTGCTATGTTCGAACCAAAAGATCCGTTTGTGAGCACCAAGGTTATTCCAGCCGGAATGAGCGCCAAGACAGAGTACTTTATGGCCGCAGCGAATCTATGCTTGCGTGAGCCCATCGCCATAAGTAGGACCCAAACAGATGCGCCAGCACAGTGTCCCAGAGGATCTGCGATTTGTCCTTGAGCTGTTCTATCTAATACGTGGGACAGCCCCCAAATCAGGACAATCTGAACGGCCCTGGCGAGGGAAGTAGCCAAAATCAGTATTCCCAAGAAACGCAACATCACGAAGTGCCTGATTGATTCATTTCAAAAGAAATCCTCTTCTCAACTTTAAGCCTACCAAATTGTCATTGGACTGTCATGGCATAACTGCATCCACATCCTGATCCACCAGGCAAAACTTCGGCGACAGAATAGGTATGCTAATCGCCACGAAATCGACCAGACAGCATCTCATTCGAAGAAGGGCGACGACAACGGGCGACTGGAATTGTTGAAGACCTGCTGGATATCTGCCTACAAAATATCCGAACAATCGGACATTCGAGGCCACTCTGAATGTGGAGGTGGAGATCAGGCAAGCCTCGATCTGCAATCCGGGCGATGATTCCGGGAGAGGATCGAAGCAGGCAAAGAAAGGGTTTTGTTCCTACGGCTTTGCTGAGGGCACCACAGAGCTCTCAGGTAAAACGGCGTCCCGCAGAAAGTCAGTGAAATCGCTCTTCAACTTGATTAGAGAAGGCTTGGTCACATACATCATGTGTCCAGCGCCATAGTATGTCAGTCTGACGTTTCGCCGAATAGCAGGCGGCAGCGACATCTGATCTACAGTGTATTTGGCTGCGAAGTATGGAGTCGCAAGATCGTAATAGCCACAGCATATCATTACTTTCAGGTATGGATTGCGAATAAGAGCCTTACGAAGATCCTCGGCGACATTGACATAGCGATTCTCTGCACTTTTATAGTGCCAAGGCCAAACATTGGCTAGGGTTTCATAATTGAGTTCACTTTCGAAATGCAGGTCACGCCGCACATAATCGTTAAAGGTAGCAGTGAAAGGTCCGTTAACTGCTTCAAAACTGGGATCAAAGTCTGGATCATCTCTCCCGGGGTTGAAACGAATGCCGGTATAACGGCTGTCGTATCGACCGATCTGCAGATTACGATCCATCAACAAATGGGTAAAGAACAGGTCGTCGGGAATGCGATTATTGAGCTGCGCAACATAGCCCGCAGGCAAACCAATCAATGTAGATAACCGGTTAGAAATTGACGTTTGGCTTTCCTGGCTGAGTCCGTCTCCCTGAAATAGCCCGAGCATGTAATCGTGAGAAGCGAATTCTTCAGCTTGACTCAATACTTCATTCAGCGGTTTGCTTTGCAAATCGGGAGTCAATCGCTTGTGATACCAAGCCGAGGATGCATAGGCAGGCATGAACAGTGCAAAAGAAAGGTCATTCCCCGGAGACATATCAAGGGTGGCAAAATTCAGAACTGCTGATACCAGCACTATGCCATTCAAATATAGCCCGTACTTGTTTCGCAGAAACTCACTCAAACCGGCTGCGCGAGTGGTACCGTAGCTTTCTCCTACGAGAAACTTAGGAGACAACCAGCGTTTGTACTTGGTGGTATAAAGTCGTATAAATTCCCCGACACTTTGAATATCTTCGTCATAGCCGTGAAATTTACTTGCATCCTCACCGGGCTCAGGACGACTGTACCCTGTAGAAACAGGATCGATGAAAACGAGATCGCTTTCGTCGAGCCAGGATGAATTATTGTCTTCCAGTCGATAAGGAGGAGGCAGCGCCTCACCGTTATCTGTCAGCGTAGCCCGCCTGGGACCAAGTCCTCCCATATGCAGCCATATCGATGCGGAGCCAGGTCCACCATTGAAGGAAAACGTCACTGGTCTCTTCGGGGCACCACTGGCGGTCTCACGAGTGTATGCGATAAAGAACATCTTGGCTAAATGTTTTGGTTCCTTGTCTTTCTTGGATTTTTTGTCATCTTTATCATCACTTTTTTCATCTGATGATCGCGAAAAATCCTTCAAGACCATGAATCCTGCGGTCGCCTTATACTTGACCGGTTTGCCGTCTATGATTGCGGTATGCTCTGTTACAGATAGCTTTGGCTCATCGTCGTCTTTCTCCTTCTTACTAGCCGTGTCGGAAGAGCTGTCTTTGTCCGGGGATTTTTTGTCAGCGCTCTTGCTTCCCTTGGCAGATCCTTTCCGCTTTTTGCTTGTCTTATCCTTTTCGCTGGAATCATCGCTGTCGGATTGGCTTTCTGCGCTGTCTGATGTGCTGTCTGACTTGGCGTCCGACTTGGTGTTGGAGCTGCGGTCGGATTGAGTCGTAGATGAAGCGTCTTCTTTTGCAATTGCTTCAGTGAAGCCACAACTAAATGCCATGAAGATCAGACAGAGAATACAGGCAAGTGGTCCAACGTATTTCTGCTGCATTGAAAAGATTCCTCTCCCCATGGGAACACACTGATTCATTGCTGATCGACCCAAAACTATAGCAGCTTGAGATGAGAAATACCCTCCATTTCCAGTATCACAATTACGGTAGGCAAGCATTACAGGTATGTCCCGGACACTTCGTGATGTTGCGTTCTTGGGAATGATCTGGCTACTTTACTTGCCCTGGTCGTCCAGAACGGATTGATTTGGGGCTGAGATGGACAGCGCAGGCGACAGGAAGCAGCGCGACAATGTGAAGAACTCCCGTCTCGCGGTCAAGCTCCACTGGAACCCGGGAAATCGGCAGATCTCAAAACGCATAAGCATGGGCGAGCAGCGGATCATTCCAGTGGAATGATCCGCTACCCGCGCCATGCTTTATCTGACAATTGGCAATTTAACGCAGCGGTTTACTTAAGCAAATCGAAGTTACCTTTCATCACCGCTTCAATTTTGCGAGTTTTTTGCCCAGTGTTGTGGTCGGTTACGGTGGATTCCAGGAAGTTATAGGTGCGAATTTTGCCGCTTCGCTTACCGAAACCTAACTGCGATTCTTTGAGCCGATTGGTTTCGTTGTGAATGGCTTCACGGCGAAATTCCGCTACTCTGGAAATCAGAATTTCCAAAGCCAGTTCCTTATTTCGAAGTTGATCCCGGCCGTTGATGAACACGCGAATTCCCGTGGGTATGTGTACAGCTCGAACGGCAGACTCGACCTTGTTCTGATGTTGTCCACCCTTCCCGTGCCCACGTTGAGTCGTAATGCAAACCTCCGTCGCAGCAAGAGCCGCTGAGGGTTGGTTCGTCAACGGAAGAACCGCGACGGCAACTACTGAAGTGTGTCGTCGTCCATTCTTTTCTGAGGGCGGAATACGTTGCACCACGTGCTTCCCGGATTCAGAGCCAAAGAGCTGCCAGCATTTATCACCGGTTATCCGAATCGACCAGGATGAGTCTGATTCGTACACAATTTCGCTGGCACAACCATGCAAATCAGCATACCTCAAATAGGCTGATCGCAATTCTGCTGCAAATATTCGAGAGTCTTCTCCGCCTTCTCCGGCGTGGATGTCTACTACAAGGCTAAAGTCGTTGCGACTTCTCTACTTGTACCTGCATTTTGTTCTGCTTTGACATAACCACACCTCCATTTGGATGGTTTTTTGATTATAGCATTGCATCCGGAACTGATCGCATTCTAGTAAATAGCAATTACGCGAAATTTGCATCAGTGGTCAAATCAGAGCAAGTACTGAGCTGGCCGTCATGCGCAGGTAGCGGAACGATGTGCGAAGCCGCCCGGGGGCAACCGGGCCGGCAGATATAGGTTGTAAGGAAACCAGAGAACCGAGCCTGCATCGTTCCTATCCTTACCATGACCTTCGCCCATTTCGAAAACTTCGGCTGATGTGAGGAAGCGGTACCACAGTACGCAGAAATCTAAAACACGTTGCACAGGAGACGGAACCCGCCTTGCAAAGAAGCGGTGGAGAACAAGTGCAACAGGCACTTTATAGCCTGTCGCGCCTAAATATTGCCAGGGGTTATTCTGCCCGATTTAGTGGAACGTAGCATGGGTAGAGAGGCGAATGGAGACAGCAATGACAGTTTCCCCAAATCCCAACCCGGCAATGGTTGAGAACGCAACCAAGTACAGACTGGTGACTCGCAGCGATTTTGATGGACTGGTATGCGCGGTGCTTTTAAAGCACCTCAATATGATTGACAACATCCTTTTCGTGCATCCGAAAGACATGCAAGATGGCAAGGTTGCCATCACAGACAGGGACATCACCACGAACTTGCCATATGTTCCCGGAGTATTTCTGGCTTTCGACCATCACCTCAGCGAAACTATTCGGAATCCCGACCAGAAACCCAATCACATTATAGATCCAGATGCCATGTCCGCCGCTCGAGTGGTTTACGACCATTACGGCGGGCTGGAAACATTTCCTGCTCGCTGGAATGACATGATGACTGAGGTCGATAAAGCTGACGCAGCGCAGTTCAGTATCGATGAAATTCTAAGTCCCACGAACTGGGTACTGTTGAACTACCTGATGGATCCCCGGACAGGGCTTGGTCGCTTCCGGAATTTCCGCATATCAAATTACAATTTGATGATGGATTTGATCGACTACTGCAAAGATCATGATATCGACGACATCATGAAGATGCCCGATGTGCAGGAACGAGTTACCCTCTATTTTGAACAAGCTGAGTTGTTTAAAGCTCAGGTAAATCGCTGTTCAACTATTTACAAGAACTTGATCGTATTGAATCTGAAAGGTGAAGATCCGATTCACGCCGGCAATAGGTTCATGATTTATGCGATGCATCCTGAATGCAATATCTCAATACACGTGCTGTGGGGACTTAAGCAGCAGAACACAGTCTTCGCAGTCGGCAGATCTATAGTTGATCGCGGCTCAAAGACCAATGTTGGAGAATTGTGTTTGAAGTACAACGGTGGCGGTCACGAGAAGGCCGGCACGTGTCAGATTGAAAATGACAAAGCGGATGAGGTTCTGCAAGAGCTAATCGCAGCGATCAATGCAGACGGGTAGCTCGTATCTTTCGAACCAGAAGCCCGCCTGTCGCTAAAGATAACAGAATCTGGAATAACGTGGAGGACTCAAAACCTCCACGTATTCGCGTTACAACGCGGGTACCCGCTTACCTTGTTCGGAATCATCGCTGCACCCGGCCAGAAACTGCTATATAGGATGACTGTCGACAGGATTCCGCAAATGCACGGTCGGGTCTGCCAATATTCAATATTCATGTCAAAGACTCTCCCAACTCTATCGAGTCTACAGAAGAATTCTCACCGAGATTTGACAATTCGCGAGTTTTTGATGCTTATAGAATTGGATCGAATTTTGACCCAAAGAACAGCGGATATTCACATTTACAGACGGAAGGAATTCCGAGAACCGACCGAAACTCCATCACTCAATGTGGCGAGAAAACTCCCTTTGTTGTTCGAGATGATGAATGAACGAAATTACCGCACGATCGGCGGCAATTGGTGTTGCGAAATTGAACTTAATCGTCTGGAAGACACGTGTATCCCCGTGCGCGAAATAGAGACCCGCAAGCTTGGTGAGGAACAACACCACACTATTGATAATTGCACCAATGAATCCCAAACGTTTTTTTGTAAATACTACCGCGTAACCTTCTGTTTTTCCTTCGCGCGTTTGGCGCAATGCAAACATAAGATAGAGATGAAGAAAATCGGGGCCGAGGGTGACGGTGCCGGTACTTCCAGACCAGTAATCTAAGTTATAGGTAAGCACGTTTTTGTAGAACGATTTCAGTAATCGCCCGATGAGCTGCGTAGCAGGCACCATTCCTGTATTGAAGAAGGATATGTGATCCAGCGAGTTCGCAACAGGATCCATATGCAGGATATGTCCGGGCAATCGATGAACGGTCTGAAAGTGTTGTTCATCAATTGCATTAATCATTACCACGTTCGGGTGGCAGTTCTTTATGAAGTGATTTCCCAACGAGCTTTCAATCTCAACTCCTATTAATTCCGGTGGTGTTGGAATTGACGAAGGAGTTCCTTCTCCCAGCCAGATCCAGACCAACCCGTGATGCTCTCTTACGTGCCATGAACGAGTCGATACAGAAATCCGTGGCTTCCCCCCAAGACATGGTATGTCAGTACATTTGCCACTAGCGTCAAAACACCAGTTGTGAAAGAAGCAGCGAAGCTGATTGTCCTCAACTTTGCCCTCGGCCAGGTGTGCTCCCATGTGAGGGCAGTAAGCATCAAGCGCGCTAACGAGCCCATCAGCTCCTCGGAACACTGCTAACTCATAATCCAGAATATTCACAGCCCGTACTGCGCCTCGGTTCAGCTCAGCAGAAGGCAACAACCAATACCAACCTTCTGCCACAACATCAGTGCGATTGAAGATTCGATATTGCGAACGCGGTGTTCGTGTGGTGCACACATCTTCCGGGCTGGTCCGGGAAGTCTGAAGATAGTCCCCCGCCGGCGACGAGGGCAGCGTCGTTCCCGGTAGGATTGGCTGCCGATTGAGGCGTATCTCATCTGTTTCTAACAAGTCCAACTCCATCAATGCAATCCCAATTCAAACCACTGGCGAGCCATTCTGGTCAACTTCTCCGCGCTCAGCTCGCAAAGGCATAGCAACTCATCGCCTTCTCCATAATGTGGATTTCGTTCAAGAAAATATTTCACATCAGGTCTGCGCGAATCCTTCTCCGGAATCACGACCAACTGCTCATTCAAGAAGCTACGCGGCTGCGCAAATCGAACCAATCCGCTCTTAGCGTCATAGGCATTTCCAAATCGGCAAGTTCCCAAATGCTCCATTAGCTCTGCAAATTCTGGCGACGTTGCGCAATTGTAGCGAGGAAAATACTCCGTGCTAAAAAGTGACAGGTAACGATAAGTACGATGGCCTTTCACAATAAGCAACCAGAACAACGGCAGCTCCGGGTTCTCTGCCTTGATCCGACCGGCAAAGGTCAGCCACTCTTTAGAGAATTGGTTCTGTCCCCAGTACATTTGTTCGATAATGGTATCGCCCGAGTACAGGACACGCACCGTTTGATCTTTAAATCGTTCTGTATAAACAGCAAGGGTCGAAAATCCACGAATAATGTTCTCAACATCGCGAAGAACGATTACATAATCTTTGGTAGCAAGATCTCGTCGAAAGATGTTCCGCTCAGCACCACCATAATAGCGATTGTACAAACCGAACATGGTGTTGGCGTCATTCTCAGGTAATCCCGTGGTCTGGATGATCGATGTAGTGAGCATGGTATTCGATGAGGAAGGTTGAAGAGCACCGGGTTGACCAGAAACATCGGACGGCGGCTCAGAGAAGTGTTGCATTTGAACATCCCCCGGATGGATTGCGGTTGGTGGCATACTCTCGTTTTGCTAGAGCCACTTCAGCCCGGTAGTGCCCGATGAGCACGGAAAAAAACATTCTGTGCAAACTCAGCAAGGCGCGCCAGGAGAATATAGCGTCACGTTGATCAATGGAACTTCGTTCGAAGAGAAAATGTCCTAACAGTCCGGTCGCTTGCGATAGCGGCAATAGCAAAATTAAAGTGTGGTCCACGGAAACACTAAGAACAGGAATGATGTACATCAAGACAAAGCCAAGCAGGTGAAAAGCCACATTTCCCGGGTGCTGATGTTTTAGCAAGAACACCGGCCAATAATCCACTCCGCCATCCAGAGACCCGTCGTCGGATACTCGATTGCGATACCGTGCTAAACACTCTTCATGCGAACGAGTCGGATTTACTTGCGCCAGAACTTTCCCCGTGGCTACGGTAGCAGGCACCAGCACTGGTGATCCAGCTCGAACAACTTCGACTCCACCGATGAAGACACGTAGAACAGCAGGGTCTGGATCTCTCTTCACCATCCTTGATGCTCCATCCAATACGGCATCGGCTATCGCAACAGCTGCAGGAATCGGCGAATTCAATTTTGCCGGCTCGAGCATCACAACATCCGCTCGAACACCCGGTCTGAGATGTCCGACCTGCAAATTGAACCAGAGTGCTGGCTCTCCGGTAACCCTGGAAACAGCTTTCTCAATAGACAAAAAACCGGACGAAGCAGCCTGCCGAATCACCGACAATGAATTATCAAAGAATGCAAGATTACGGCTATGCGCACCAGCGTCGCTAAAGCCTGGAAGTATGTGTGGATGCGTCATTAGATTTTTCCGGACAGCATCTCTATTATTGGCGCTACATGCCATCCAGCGCAAGCTCTCATCATACAGTTCCAAAAGTGTCATAAAGTACTCAAGCGGATCTTCTTGCTTCTCTGCGGCAACGGCCGCGATCGATTTTCCATTGAGCGAAGAATCCGGGGCGCTGACTATAATCATTCGAGCGAGGTCTCGATGGAACGCCTTCGGAAACCCGGAGTCCCACGACGCTGCGAATTCTTTGCGAAACGTCGGGCCCCGCCAGAGCAACTGTCTTTCCTCTCTGCTTTTACAATTGTTCAGCTTCACTCCAGCGCTAAATTCCTCAAACAGAGGGGTCAGGTGTCCATCTGCATATATAGTGAATGGTTCAGCGAGAGTTTGAAATCGAATATTGCAACCCAGCAGTTGATTACACACCCATAATAAAGGCGAATACATTCGCCACAGGTGCGGTGCACCATCCATGTCGAGAGCAGAGAGAATTGTGTTTCGCAATGGCGCACGCCATATACCGGGACTCAGTCTCAAGATATTGAAGAACGACCAGAGATCTTGCGGATTCGGTGTCGTCTGGAACACTGCATCGTATTTTCGACAGACATTCGCCAACATCGCATACTCATTGAACGCCGCATGATGAGATGGCAAGGCGCGTCCAGCGAATGGACCGCTAACTTTATGCCAATGAACCATGTCCACCGAGATGCCAATACATCCGGCGTCCAGCGCTTCCTCTGCAAGAATTCGCATTTTTTCAATTTCTTCGTCCGTGGCATGCTCTCTCAGGCTACGTTCCAATCCCATCACCTTGAGACGTAGTGCGCTGTGCCCCAGCATTGCAGCCACGTTGGGACCAAGCGCGAGATTTTGTAAGTGCTCGAAATACTCCGTGGGATTCGCCCACGATCGCGCACCGTGTAGCCACCGATCAATCAGTTCTACGGGAAGAGTCTCAACTCGAGAAAATATGTGGGCAAGTTCGTCTGGTTCCCCATATATGGTGGAAAGGCTACATCCTCCGATGACGACAGTGGTGATTCCGTGACGAACAGACTCCGACAATGCTGGCGCAACTTCGATCTCCAGATCATAGTGAGTGTGAATATCAATGAACCCGGGAGTCACCCATGTACCGGAGGCATCAATTATCTGCTTTGCGGTGACAATCAGTTCCGGTTCGATAGCCGTGACATATCCATCTAGTATCGCGACGTCAGCCATTCGACTCGAGCCCAATCCATCAAAGACCAGACCGCCTCGAATCAGAAGATCGCAATGGTTAACCACGGGCCTATGCCTTCTTGCGGCCAATCAACCACATAACGGCAGCACCAATTGTCAAACCAGCAAGACCGGCAATTGCAATAACTTTGCCAGTCTCCTGTTGGAGTGCCGTAACCACCGGATTATCTAAAATATTGGCAGAGAAAATGATTCGAGAAACTTTCCACTGGCCATTATCTTTCACAACAACGGCGGTCCAGCGTTCTGGCATCACTCGAATCTCGCCATTTTTGAAAAAATAGCGGTCATTGGAAGTACCATGGCATACTCCCACGGTGTCCGCAAGGAAGTCGGTTGGTCCGTCGGCCACGGGATTAACTTCAATGCGGTCCAGTCCAAATGCCTTTGTCTGAAATAACTGGTTCCAGTAATCACGAAATGCGGTTAAAGACTCGTATTTTTTTCCGTCGACAGTAATTACGGTTAAGTTATCACTCACCAAGTATGGCTTCAGTATATCGAAATTCATCGTATTGATAGCCTTTTGCGTAGTCTCTCGTAATGCTGTCAGTTCTTTGTGATCGGCTTCTCTATCGGCGGATGCCTGCACTCCTGCGGGACTAAGAAGAACGACCACGCTCACGAGCATCAGCAATATTCGGCGCATAACTTTTCTCACTTGCTAATTTGGAAGGCCGCTATACTATACATCAAAGAGATTCAACAACAGTAACAATGGAATGGAAATTGTCCTGGTTGAAATTTGTAAGTGATTGAATTTGTAAGTGATCAATGAACAAACTGTACGGGTCAAGTGAACCTGTTGAGCGTGCGCGGATATTCTGGTTGATCTGCGCAGTTATTCTGGTGACGATCTTGCTCTTGCAATTTGCTCCGCCGATTTCCGCAACAGGCCTGCTACTTGGATATGGAGCTGCATTCATAGCGCTCCGGTTTCCGGCGCGCTTGCACCGCAGAAGAGGATTGCGCAACTCAAAATCGCATGCCGCAGGAACAAGCCTGTCGTTCGGGATGTCGAAGATGCGTTCTGGCGCGCCGGACTTCTACAATTCCAGGAGTGGTATGGCCGGGCTGAACTCTGGCGGCAGAAGTGTAGACTTGCCAAACGACAGCGCAGATTCGAGACAGACTACCACTCTGGCGCCGATCAAAATATCAATCCTGGTGCCAGCCCACAACGAAGCAGCAGTCATCGCCACGACAGTTCGGCAGCTAATGCAACTGGATTATCCAGACTACGAACTACTTGTCATTGATGATCGCAGCACCGATGATACACCCGAAATACTGCATAATTTGAAGAAGGAATTAAGCAGCCGTTTTCAATTTTACACCCGCACGGCGCAGAGCGTTCCCGGCAAAGCAGCGGCGTTAAATGAATCATTGGAACATGTCAACGGAGAGATTCTTGTAGTCTTTGATGCAGACGCACAGGTAGACAGCGATTTCTTGAAGAAAGCGGTGGCCTTCTTCAGCGCTTCTGGCGTCGGAGCCGTTCAAACTCGCAAGGTCTTGCTGAACTCGAAACAAAATTGGCTTACAGAGTGTCAGCAGTACGAATACTGCATGGATGCCTACTTTCAAAATCGCCGCGATACCACCTGTGGTTCAGTTGAGCTACGCGGCAACGGCATGCTCATTAAGAGAGAAGTGATTGAATTGCTCGGATTCAACGAACGTTCATTAAGTGAAGACCTAGACCTCTGCACAAGAATGCACATTGCAGGGTGGGACATTCGCTACGCGCCTTCAATTCCTGTTCGCGAAGAAGGTCTAGCACGTTTGGGTCCGTTGATCCGCCAGCGACTACGGTGGACCGAAGGCAGCATCATTCGGTATCTGGAGAACGCAGAGAATGTTCTCTTCAATGCCAATGTGGCCTATCGAACCAGATTAGACCTGCTTATGTTCGTATTTGAATTCTTTGCCCCCCTGTGGTTGAGCCTGGAGAACTGCATACTACTCACAAAATGCTTGACCGGTACTCTCACTGGTACGCCAGCGTTTTTCTCGTCAACCGCGATGCTGATTGTCACCATTTACTTTCTGTACGGCACATATCGCGGAGTTGCTGATTACGATGACAAGCCGTCGTTTAGCAACTCTATTCGCGGTGCCGTGATGGTCTATCTGTATTTTTCGCTATTGTGGCCTCCCATTGTCGCTTGCTTGCTTACACGAATTCTCTTGCGAAAAGAACGAAATCTTCACTGGGTCAAAACACAACGGCAGGGGGTTCTGCTGAAATGAGGGACTTCCTCTTCTGGTCCTTGTTGCCGGCGATTACTTTCATAGCGCTCTCCTTGTGGGAAAGACTATGCCCGGCTACCGCTGCTCGGCGTTCCTTTTCGACCGGCGATTGGATCATGAATCTATCCGGCTTCTTCGTGCAGGGTGTGATAGTGCCAGCTGCAGGATATCTGCTGGCAACACAGTGTCTTCCCGGTGTGGTGCCCCATCTTCACGCAAGGATGCACATCGGGTTTGCCGGTGCCTTCTTTCTAAATTTCGTGGGAATGGACTTCCTCTATTATCTGCAACACCGCCTGTTTCACCGGGTGCCCTGGCTATGGAAACTACATGCTCCGCATCATTATTCACCAATGGTAAATATTTGGGCTACATCGCGCAACGCCATACTGACGAATTTCCTGTTCGTATACCTTCTGGTCAGTCCCTGGTTTGCGTACATGTGTGACTCGCCAGATGGATTTTTCGTCGGTGCAATGGTGACCGCCGCACTGGATCTTTTCAGGCATGCAAACATACGGATTGATGTTCCAATAGTGCGAGGAATTTTTCTCCTACCGCAAGATCACCACAGGCATCATGACGCAGACAAATCTTCGGCCAATTATGGAGCAAATTTTATTATTTGGGATCGATTATTCGGCACCGCCGACATGGTGAATCGGTTTCCGGAATCATATGCCGCGCCGAATGCCCCCGACCTGACCACTCAACTATTTTGTCCCTGGAGATCCTGAACATGCATCCACACCTACTGCAACGGCACCGCAAGTCGCTGTTGGACGATCACTCCACCCACAGAAAACTCGAACTCAACAAGAAGAGAAATCTCGATCAGGATCACTCGGCACGCATGGATGAGGCAACCAGCCTCTTCCGCTATGAAGACTGCAAAGACGAATATTGGAATCCGGAAGAATTTTCTCTCTTGTATGGTACCCCTCTCTGGTATCAGGCCTCTAATCAACAAAAAACAATTCTCAATCAGCTGTATTGGGTAGCCTACTATTGTCAAATAATTTCGGCAGAAATCGCCACCATTTATCTCAATCAGGTTTCTGCGGCCGGTCTTTATACTCACGAAGATTTTCGCATAGTCTGCGATGCACTCGATCTGGAAACGAAGCAGGAACGAGCCCATATAAATGCATTTAAGACCATTAGCGAAGATGTTGAATGGCGGCTCTTTGGCGAGCGTTTTTTCACGTACCCGATGCGAAGCCTGTACGAGCAAACCATGATTTTCGCAAACACAAATACGGCAAAGGACTTTTGGCGAAACATACAAATCAAAGGGTTTACTCTGATGTCATCGAGTAATGCTTTTCTGGCCAGCCAGTATCTTCTGGTAAGAGGCCTGCGAACACTAAACGGCAAACTGATTCAGCATAAGCTCTCCAATTACTACAGCCAGCACCTGAATAAAGAAATGGCACCAATTCCCGCAAAGATAAGCTATTACCACTTTATGGATGAGAGCTTTCATTTCAATACTTCCAAAATAATTGGTCACGAAATTCCACGTAGCTTGGAACCACCGACAGCCT
>JAKFUT010000001.1 GCA_021732565.1 Candidatus Obscuribacterales bacterium | reverse complement strand
CGGAACCACCAGACTTGCTTCTCCCCAATTATTGATGCAGGAAGGCAATCGCTGTGATACATCAGCTCGTAGCTGTTCGCGAGTTTCCAAGGATATATATGGCAGCACGAATTTCCGAAACACAGTTGCAAAAGCGGGCGGGCTAATGTCGGGCAAATCACAAAATAGAGGCGCCGTCACAGGATCATGCAACAACAAAACAGGAACGAGGCAAATATCGCCCAGGTTTTTGATCGCTCTCGTGATCGATTCAGTCGCTGGCTCTCCATTGAATTTCCGGCCGCGAAGTAATTCCTCCACTTCGGTGCGAATTAGCTTTTTGTCTTCAGATTCGCGTTGCGCGTTGAACATGGTCAGTTGCGCAATGAGCCAGAAATGACACTCTTCGCAAGACCAAAAATCCGGTGCTCGAGTACGCAACCAGACACTGGTCCAACCATCAAGGTCAGCGGGCATTTTCTTCAACGCGAGCAGTGACGCCTCAAGATCAAAATCTTTCAGGCCGGGCTTGCTCAAAGGGGGCAGATCACGCCACATTGCGGTGAACCAGTCAGCGGGATGCAACGCAACATCTGGAGACGGTGCCATATCATCGCACGACAATGACCAACCTCTGTCGACATCATTCGTCATTTGCAGCAATCATTCCTCTCGATTGCCTTTCACTGCCAGACGCCCGGATTACACCTTCTCGCCAAGTGGTCAACTCGTAGCCTCAATTGCCTCTGGCCCACAGCGCTCTCATTTGCTGATCAATACTCTCCTCCGCCGTCGGGTCCACAGTCAAATTTAGCGAAAGAAATAGTTCATTTCGCAAATCTCGAAAGAGGGTAATTTCGTTCAATAGAGCGGAGAATACGGCTTCCTTGTCATAACTAGCAACCGTCAGCTGCAGATCATGAGCAAGTTCATCATCCATTTTTTTCTCCAATCTCCGGTAGCCTTCATCCACAAATCCGTTCTTAGCATTAATCATGGGCAGCAGTGCTCGCTCACGAATGAAGCTGACTCCTTCAAGTGCTTCCCAGAGTTCCCCGCGCATCAGTTTGCCAAAAACATACCAGCACCAGCCCCGGAATTTCTGATTCAGAACTAGAGGATCTGCAAGTTGAAAAGTCGCCTGCAGGTTTCGCGAGCAACTGACAAGAGTGGAAAGAACCGCTTCAGGATCATACAGCACCCGGAATCGCCCCCACTTCGGCATAACATGCAACTGAGATGAGCGAAGGTAGATGAAATCTACTTTTACGAAGTCGTCATACAAGACAATGTAATCATACAACCCGCCCGGGTTGTGGTCGGCAATGAAGGCGGAGATTGGTTTGCCAAGGCTGTTTGCAATTTCCACGTGTTCTGCAAACAGCACATCAAAATGCTCGTCTCTCACAACAATATACAGATCTATGTCTGAATAGAAATCGGGATTGCCATATGCAAAAGATCCGCCCAGTAGAAGCCCGGCAACGCAATCGCGAGAACTAAAAATAGTGCTCGCTTCAATCAACCGCGCGCGATGCCCGGGAAATCGCTCGAAGCTAGCCGGAATTTCTTCTGTCAACATGTCTCACCGGCCTCGATGACCTTTGCCTTCTGCATTTTTTATCATTTGGTTCTGAACTTCCTCTAGCTTGGGAGGAAAATACTGATGCGCCAACTCAACGAAATTCTCAGTCATTGAAGGAAGCAGTTCAATGGTTTTTTTCCCCACCGGTGATTGCCAAAACGTCAGCAACTGCTCAAGCTCAGCGTCGGTGTAGTTTTCGTCTAAGAGATGGTGCATCACCACCACCACGAATTTCGGTATTTCAAGCTTTGTGAGGTACCCCTTTGTTTGTTGTAGTTTTTCTTTGCCTCCCTTAAACATGTCGTTGTGCAGCAAAGTTTTATCGTGTTGGCTCAGGTCGCCTGGCAGCAACGCTTCATCCATCGCTGAGGCAACATCGTCAGCCACGGCATCACGTCGCATAAGCAACTTGTCGAACGTGGTATCTATCAATCGATCCGGCATCTCTTTGGCACCGGTGGCTTCGATGATTCCGCGAATCGCGCTTTCTCGTTCCGCCGTTCGCTCTGCCCGAGTTTTGGACCTTTCGGACTTCCCCTTACGAACCGCAGAGGGCTCTTCTTTCATTGTCTCAGGAGCCTCTGCCAGTGTTCTGCTCACAGGCATTGGCTCCTCGTGAAGTTTGCCGGGGTGCGCCTGCGCTTCGCCACCAGGGGCGGTACCGGACTCAGCAAAAGCGCACTGACAACACCAGGAGGTCAAACAAATCAGTAGTATACCGGTAACTTCTTTCATTAGCTCGCTCCCCTCTCTTCCCCGTTGGACCAGGCGTCTTGCCGCCTGGTCCGTGAAGCTGTCGTCAACATCATGCTCATCCCTCTCTTCGATCCGCCCGCGATGGAGGTCTTTCGCCGGTGAGATCAGTTTTCTGTTCTATCTGTCTCGTCCCTGGTGCTATCCTGCACTTTCTTTCGCCACCACTCTCCTCCATCAAGGCTCTTCTGATGTTCCTTGAACGGGCACCCGAAGATATCAACACCTTCCATGTATCGATAGTCTTGACCGACAGCACCATATCGCGCCCGGTCTTCGCCAAAATAATCACAGGTCAGGCGAGACTTATGTAACTCCTCTTCATCGGTCAGTTCGGCAAGCTCAAACTCATCAAGGTAATAGCGGGGATAAGGCACAATGCACCCCAGCGGAGTTCCACGCTCAACGTAGATGTCCATATGCGGGCGCGTAATCTTGATATTGAAGGTGAAATCTCGACGAAGATTATCTGTTTCAACCACCGCATTCATCCAGGAGAAGCCGTCCACCGGATAATTCGGAGGTTCTTTCACCATAAGATTTACGCCTCTGGCAGTGCGAACGATAAAGCGCGATTGAACAGTAAGAATACCGCTGCCGAAGTGCGAAGAAAGTACAATTTGGCGCGGGCTCGGTTCAGGTTCCAAGATGTGCACAGACACGCCGTCATGAGCTTCGCTTCCATTCCATCGCACAACGAAACTACACATAGATAGCATAACAAAGCCGTGCTGATTTCCAAATACCAGAGGCAAGCATTTGTAGAAATGGCCCGTGAACCAGTCGCGCTTCGACTCAAGCTTGCGGAAGTGCGAGGGATTTGCAAATACAAAATCGAGCGGAACAAGCACAATCTCCTTTTCTCCAACGTTGAGGGAGTCCGCAATCACTTCGTTCGGCTCAATTTTCGGGCGTTTTTCGCCAGCATCGCTTCCGCTCATAACATCATTTCCCCCGTACCTGAGCCCGCACGGTTCGACCGAAGTATCCGTCGACGGTAAGGAGATCCTTTTCGTCGCCAGCAGTGTCGACTAAGAACCACCCGCCGGTCAGTTCAAGTTTTAACCCGAACGTCTCGCTCAGATACACATCGGAAATATGCAAAATACATTCAGGCAACAGAACCTCCGCCGAAATATTACAATCTTCATACCGAATGCTACCCGACGTTTCGCGGTAGGCGCGATCAATAGTGACGTGTAAACTCAGTGAACTAACCGATGCACTGAGCCGAATTGACTTTATGAAGATATCGCGGAGCAAGCCGGCTTGCCGCCCGAAAAGAGTAAGAGTGTCGGTCTGGTAGCATTGAGAAATAATTTCATCAGACTGCAACTGTTTTTCGGTGGTGCTTGATCCATCCCGGGCTCCACTACCGCCAGACTTAGTGCCGGGCTTTCTTTTCCGCGGATAAAATCGATTCAGATCGCTAATCATGCAGAATGCTCACAATGAATTGTTCAGGGTTCTAATACAGCTTGGCGCAGTTCCGGAAATACCTTGGACACCTTTTTCAATAAATAATTTCCGTAGGTTCCGCTCAGCTCGTGAACGCTTGCACGATCCCAGCGCTCATGGCGGTCGTCACGAAAGTCTATCTGCAACCCCTCGACGGGCCTCACTTCAGCATTAAAGTTAGGGTCGAAGAAAAATGGAAACGACAAGCGATCTCTTTTGGCTATGTTACGCACGCGATGCGGCGTCGAGCGATAGAGTCCCCTGGTCATACGATCCAGCATGTCGCCAATGTTGCAGACGAACGATCCTGATATTGGTGGCGCGCTGATCCAGCCACCATCGCTTTTCACTTCAAGGCCCCCCGCGTCATCTTGCTGAAGAATAGTTAGAAGTCCATAGTCAGTGTGTTCACCAACGCCCCACCGGGCCGTTGCACTGCCATCAGCATAGGCAGGATTGAACGGGTAATTGAAAATGCGAAAGAGGATCAAAGGGTCACCGGTATAGCGATCCGCGAAATAGTTTTCGTCAAGTGCAAGACTGAGCGCAATTCCCCGCATCAAAGCGTGCCCCAGCTCAGTTTGCGCTCGCAAATATTCCAGCACGGTTTCACCAAACCCGTCTATATCAGGAAACAAGTTCTTTCCGTGAACGGGAGTACCGGCAAGAACAAGCGGGTGGTTATCCGATAATTCGGCTCCAAAATAAATTCCTTCCTTTTGATCGGGTTTTCCCGAGGTAAGTTCGCCCCCTGTCGGAAAGTAGCCACGCCAAGCTCTGCCGGCAAGGGCCATTCGAATTCCCATTTTGGTCGTATCATCTTGGGCGAAGAATTGCCTGCTCAATCGTTCTAACCGTGACGACAGTTCTTCACTCACCCCGTGTCCGACGACGTAAAAGAATCCTACGTCTCGACACGCTTGGCCTATCTGCCTTGCGGTGGAGGAGCAATCAGCGCTTGCGTGAACGAGGCTGCTTACGTCGATAACGGGTAGTTCGCGGCTACTGTGGGTTGGCGGTGGTATTGAATCATTCATGGGCATTGCGTTTTTTTCAATATTCGGATACTAGCTACGGATGGGCGAGGTACTGAACTGGCAGATTTACGGGAGAGACTCAGTCAGACAAGCACAACATGGACAATATCCTACAGGCCAGCCCCGGTGGATTGGAAGCACCGTAGCTTCCAATCGATTCAATCCGTTTTATATGCTCCTCTAATCTTTCATGAGGGCGGACAATACACGCTGACGTGTGCTCTGGCCAAATTCCATGAAGATGACCCTTAACCCTGTCATTGACCACAAATACGGGATAATTTCTCGCCTTGAGCATAAAACGATCTTGGTAAAACCTGGCCGATATCGGCCAAGTTACCCGATATCGGTCCCTGGCGCCACACCGATGATAGTACTGTCTCCTCTTTCACTGCATGAGAACGGGATACCGTTCAATGGCAATTTGAAGCAGCGATTGTACACATGATGGCAATGCAGCAGCAATTCCGATAAATGTGATTGCCATGAAAAAACAACCAAATACAAATTTATTGGCAGACAATAGACGCTTAATTCCCATGCAGATCAAGATGCCCCCCCATAGCCCGAACGCTATCTGACTTGAATTAACCAGAATGTTCGACCAGATTTCGAGGTAGGGAAGTCCCAGGGGGTTTCGCGAATGCCACGGGCCCAGAGGAATAAGATTGCCGAATTCTAATTGTCCACCATTGGGGCAAACCGTCATCGCCCCCAGGCCGATGGATATCACTGCGGCGGTTATCCAGACGCGCGCCATGAAATCAGCCGGTCGAACCTCGTCTCGAAACGCCATTTTTAGTGAGTTCATGGGTCAACCTGAATCTAGATCTTTTCAGCGCTTCTCGACAAAATGAGAGGCTAACGGAGGACAAGGAAAGACGCGGTGGCGAACGATTAAAATTGAATTACCGGATATATATCAATTAAAGCTGTCCGGCAAGCTGCTCGTGAAGTAGATGCAAATGGTACATTAGTCTAGTTTAGCCGCCTCCGCAGCATTTTCCATGCCTAATCGAGATTATTCCCACCCCCGAAGAAGATGCCGCAAATTAACTGCGCAGCTTCATTCCGTCTTGGACCACGCCCATGCGTTATATGACGCTGGAGAATATCAGCTAGCTTTTGAAGGATACCAGCGCTGCTTATCGCATCGCGAGTTGAGGCACTTTTCCGGCAAGAAACCCTCGTTCGCAGTCATCTTGCCTGCACGCGGACAGCCCTGCGAAGAAAGCAGCCCACTGGCAAAACGAACCCCGCAAAGGCACAAACAATTCGACTGGCTCTCCATAAGTCTTCTTCGACATATGGGCGACTGCGCGAACAGACTCGGTCATTTTTCGGAAGCGGAAAAGTTTTTTAGACGAGCACTGCAACAGCTACCGCCGAAATCTGTAGCACGTTCGCTCCTCTGGAAAGATATCGCCGATTGTCGCTATAACAACGATGACATAGCAAGTGCGCTACATTTTTATAAGGTTGCCGAGAAGATAAAATCTGGCCGGAAGAATAACCAACGAAGGAAAAGAATAAGCGCGCAATACTTATGCGACATTGCAGATTGCCAGCGTCGCACGGGCAGATTCGCAGAGGCGAGAAAACATTACCAACGCTGCATTACTCTTTTACAGACCAGTTCCGTAAAAGATAGCGAGTGCGCCCGATCACTACAGACGCGACAGAATTTTCTTCTTACCAGAACGTTGATTCTTGGAGATGCGATGGAAGGTCTGGCTGAGATCTTATTTCGCGAAAAGGACTATGAGCAAGCGCGCCAATTTTTCGAACAAGCGCTTGAGGCGAAAAGCAAGGTCTGGGGTCCGGCAGATGCTGGCTTGAGGGATATCTGGTTTCGTCTATCGCACATACAATTATTAGCGTCGAAATCCACAGATGCAATTCCGTACATCGAGCGGCTCGTTGCTATTTTGCGCAGGTTCGAACCAGGTACTTTAACAACAGCTCAGTTCATGCATCAACTAGCTCAGGCTCTGGCACAATGCGGTCGTAACGTTGAAGCGGTTAAGCTTCTCGAAGACTCTTCGGTGATTTTTCAGCACTATCTCCTGGCCGAATCGGGCGAGCGAAGGCAATGCCTGTTGTCACTTGCCAATGCATATTGCTGGCTGGAACAATACTCAGCAGCGGAACAGGTATCGCGGAAGCTCCTGGAAGCTGATTCCAGACAAGGGCTTGAACTACTGACTGCACGTGCGCAGAGAACGCTGGGAGTGAGTCTGGCAGGCCAACGAAAATACTGCGAGGCCGAATCGCACCACAGGTCAGCCGTAGAATTGTTTACCAGTATCAAGGGTACAAATGATCCGGAAACCATTAGTGCAAAAGTGCATCTTGAGCGCACACTCGCCTATGCCGAACGCTCCGCCACCCCGCATTGAATTTCCCAGCTCTAAACAATCTTCTCAGTCTACACACAGCCGCGTAGATTCTTCAATTTGCCGGAAGCGCAGTAATGGCAGTGCAGCACAGCTTATCATGCCAGACTGGTACATAACCGTCAGTGCGCTGCGGGGCGCCGAAGTCCCCTCTTCCTGACAGGCTTGGCAATGGTTGCTTGAAGGACTGCGAAGAGAATGAAACTAAGATATGGCTTGGGAACGTCTAGGGGGATAGAATGGCCTGCACTTCTTGGAACACGTTGGAATGAAACTGTTTAACGATCTGAGAGCCTACCACTATTACTGGCTGGGAATAGTGCATTTTCGCGGGCTTTTTCACAGGCCGAATCCGGTACGTGCAGCCGAGTACTTCACCAGGAGCGCTGTGCTGGGAATGGCTGCAGCGCAGATTCGTCTGGGCATTATGTGCGTTGAAGGAAACGGCGTTCCTCGTCACTATAGAGAGGCGTTCCGCTGGTTTAGAGAAGCAGCGGAACAGAATGACCCTGAAGGGCATTGTTATCTGGGACTCATGTATGCCTATGGACAAGGTGTTCCGCAGGACTGGCCGAGTGCGGAGCAACATTGGGTTCGAGCGGCGCTCGGTGGGAACCCCGAGGCCATGTACTTCCTCGGGCTCCTTCATTATGCAGGCATTGACCGGCCCGTATCCAATTCGGAAGCGGCTGCATGGTTCGAGAAGTCCGGCGTGGAAGGCTACGCACCGGCAGCTCATGCCCTGGGCGCAATGCATCGCTCTGGAGAGCATCCGGCTTCCAGCCCGGAGCGAGCCCTTCACTGGTTCCAGATTGGTGCCGAGAAGGACTATGGCCCGTCGCTATACGCATTGGGCTCGATATATGAGGAGACCGGCGAGCATCACAATGCGGACTTAGCTGGCAACTATTACAAAAAGGCTGCACTCAGCGGAGAGACCGACGCCATGTTCCGCATCGGGATGATGTACCTTGACCAGCAAGGAACCTCAGACGCCGGACCATTTAGCGAATTTCTGGCGCTGGGATGGTTGAAAAAAGCAGTTGATGAAAATCATCCCGGAGCCGCCTATGTGCTCGGGTGCCTTTATCAGGGCGGCGAGGGTGTATTTTTCGAACCGGACGGCCGAAGGCTGGCCATAACATGCTTCAGAAAGGCGGCCATGCTGGGCGATTCCCGAGCTGAAACGAAACTTAAATGGGTCGATCATGCGGAGACTGATTCAAAGGATCACAAAGAACTGGCGAGCCTGGCACCACATACGGTGCGACCGCCGATACTCAAATGGATGCAGCGCACCCGAGAAAAACGCGAATTAGAGCAACTGTATGAGAGCGCGCGCCGATTTTATCAATCGGAACAGGGTCAAAAAGATCCAGCACGGGCAGCAGAATATTTTCGACTGTGCTCCGCAGCCGGAAGCGCAGATGCTGAGTATATGCTCGGGCAAATGTATGAACACGGAGAAGGAGTTGCCTTAGACATTGAGCAGGCGCGCAAGTGGTACGAAGCGGCGGCGAATCGTGGCAACGAACAGGCGATCGGACGGCTCAAAGGAATGGACTTGCATGATCAGGTGCCCGGCGCCTAACCATCAATCGAGCTTGCCGCCTGTCTTAGGCATGAAAAACGAGACGATCACACCGATTAGATAGACAGAAGCAACAGACGATGCAGCTAGTGCATAAGACCCGCCGAAGATCCTGATCAGCTGGCCGCCACCAATGGCCGCCGCAGCAGCCAGGAATCGGCCAATGTTGTAAGACACACCAAATGCAGTGCTTCGAATCCGAGTTTCATAAAGTTCTGGAATATAAATCCACAATAGAACAAACGGCACATGAGCGAAAAAACCCACTGCCGTAACCCAGGCGAACAGAGCCGGAGTAAAGCTTTTCACGGTGGTGAACATTGAAACTGTGCAGATGAACGCCATCAAGCACGAAATTCCCATACATCGACGATAACCAAATTTCCTGATCAAAAACCCGCCAGCTAAGCCGGACGCAATCATCCCGAAGTCTTTGAAGAACATGGCAATGCTGCGCTCTTCAACGGCCAGAGCACCGGTCATCTGATTAATCCAGGCCGGTATCCAGGCGATGACCGCCCACCATGTGATGATAGCAGTACTTGTGAGCGCTGATACCACCACGGTATTGCGCAGATTTTCACCTTCGAGCAAATCTCGGAAAGCTGAGCGGAGAACTTTCTTCTCTTCGTCATTACGTTCGCTTTCAGGCTTACTATTGGCCAGTCGTTTTTCTTCTTGAACATTTTGAAAGTGATGCGATTCCTTCAACTTTGCCCGGATGTACACCGTTAGAAATGCAGGCGTGATGCCCGCCAAGAAAAGGTATCGCCAGCCTAAATGTCCAAGGCCTAGATTGAGCAACGCTGTCAACATATAGCCGAAGCCCAGCGACGTAGCCATGAAACTCACAGCGTGAATTCGTGACTTGCCGGGCCAGCACTCAGAAAGCATTACGGCGCCCACACCCATTTCGCCGCCGATGCCAGCTCCAACGAGAAATCTGTAAGCTCCAAGTTCCCACCAATTGTGGCTGAGAGCGCACAATCCTGTGCAAATTGCATAAAGCAGAATCGTGATTGTAAGCGTTCGGGCTCGTCCGATTTTGTCGGCCAAGGCCCCGAACATGATTGCGCCGAGGGCCCATCCGACCATAAACAACGCGATTATATATGAACCGTGCTGACCGATAAGGGAATCGGATTTTGTGCCGAGAAGCTCCGAGAGCGCAGGGTGCAATACAATTGCAAAAATTGATGAATCCATTCCATCAAAGACTCCACCGAGCCATGTCGCTAAAAGCACGTGCCAGGGTTTGGGTCCCTCATAAGCATTGGAAGGGGAAATGCCGCCGGGCACCCCCGCTACAGCTGAGGCTTCGTCTGAAATAGGGTCGCACTCCTCGCTCACGCCCGACTCGCGCGACGAGACTGTCGATTCAATCGGGCTCATACTTATCTACCAACCCCAAGAAAATTTCTCAGCCAGAAGGGCCGAAAAAAGCAACAAGGCAGCAATCTTAAACGATAATCGTACCTTGGAGCAGGTTTTGAGCCTCCAGAGAAAAATATAACCCGGGCTTTGGCAATGCCTGGCAATCTATGACTTGTCCTCTACCTCGAGCGCCCTGGCTTGAACCGGTTCGCCGAACTACCTGGTGCTTATCACGCGAGCGGTAGAGGCCTCAAGTTCCACCTTTTCCGCATCGGCGTCCTTGTGTAAGGCTCGCAATATAATGCCGTAATTGTAGAGAGTATCATGCACATCAGCCGCGGCGCCCAGAGTTCGTCGAACATTCAGCGCACGTTTTGCGTAGGGTTCAGCTGATGCATAGTCTTGCTTCTCCATGAGAGTAGCGGCGCTATTGTCGAGAGCATCAGCCATTAGCCGGGTAGCTTTGGCGAAGCCTGGTTCAATTTTGATAACCCGCTCACATTTTCTTACAGCTTCGTCATACCGAGCCGAATTGTAGTCGTCTATGGCGCCGTTGAATAACTCCACTTTCTCGCAAGCAATTGCTTCCGTGGAACCCTGACGAGGAACATAGGCCTGAGCAGTTTCATATAGAAGCTTCAGGGTATTCTTATCGCGACCGCTTAATTCAGGTCGCTCTACGGCATTTCGGTCGGAAAAGAACATGACGTCGTGAGCGTTGGGGCTGTGGTTCAGCAATCCCAGTGAATGACCGATTTCGTGCAAACAGACACCATAGACTTGATCTGTGGTGTTTTCTCGCCCCGTTATATCATTGTGGGTCAAAATAAAAATGTCGGAATGAGTCACACCTTTCGAACCGAACTTGACGCGTGCCTCTCCGCCTTCATCGGGAGAATCCAATTTGTGCACATCGTCCGTCCAAGTGAGGGTAATATCCGCACCCTCGCGAGTGGTGACCGGCAAGAACCGAAGCTTATTGTTGGAAGCCTCTTCCCAGGAATGAAAGGCCTGTTCCATCTGCGAAGAAAACTCGGGCCGATAGCCTCTCACACCGTTGGCAGGGACCACATAAACTTTTAGTGGTAACCGGTTCGACTCCCATCGAACTGAGCCTTCCTCAGCTGTGGTGAAAGCAAGGTAATTGTTCTCGGACTTTCCCCTCGACGCTGCATCTACCTTGCTCTGAGCGGTCAATTCCTTGCGCAGTTGGACACAATAGGTTCCCATTTCTGCCGTAGCTGCGTCGTCCGAATGCTTTTGTGCAAACTCTTCAAGCAAGCTCACCGCGTCGGAAAGATTGCCAGTAGAGACATATGCGGACGACAAGGCACGTACCGCGTCGGCACTGCCCTTCTGCAATTTAGCCGCAGCCATAAGGTAGGGAATAGCTTCCTCCGCCCTTCCCAATTTCACGAGCACAAACGCCAAATTGCTCTGAATATAACTTAGCTTTGGTGCAAGAGTGGCAGCCTTTCGCAATCTATCTGCGGCCTCATCCAACCGACCGGCATCAAGAAGCTTGTGTCCTTGTTCGGCAAGCTCAGCTCCGTTATATTCGGCTTTGGAACATTGACGACCATCCAGCCTGTAAACAAGTTTGGCTTCAGCGGTCTGAACCAGTAGCACTGAGAAAATTGCCGCAAATAGTAAGCAAAGCAAGCCAGTAAGCTTCATCCGAATTCCCCTTTCCCCAACCGAAGCCCACTTTACAACTCCGTTGTGGCAAAGTCGTGGAGCTACCCGGGCCCGCCGTCAGGTCTAGCGGAGCGAGGATGGCCGTTAAGAGGGACCGAGTCCCCGGAAAGCCGGAGGGAAACGTTGCCGCTCACGGTCCGGGGTACATTGATGCCGGCCATTTGTAACAACCTTGTTCAAGGCGGTATTCGCCGGCGTCCGTTCTGGCGTAGCCGAGTGAAGAGCCTCTTGAACGGGAAGGAATACCTTAGGACCGCACGGATGAAATCAAGTTCGGGGAAAAAATGGCAAGAACAATAATCGGATTGATGGGTGCCGGAGACGAGGCCACAGAAATAGACCTTGAGCGAGCCAGCCAATTAGGTAAATTAGTTGCTCACCGTGGTTGGACTCTTCTCACAGGCGGTCGCCGGTCCGGCGTAATGCACGCGGCATCCAAAGCGGCCAAAGAACACGGCGGACTGGTGATCGGCATACTCCCCGGAGCGAACATGGACGACATGTCAGAGTTCGTCGACATCCCCATCATCACCGATATGGGAAGCGCGAGAAATAACATCAATGTACTCTCAAGCAAGGTTATCGTTGCATGCGGAATGGGTCCGGGGACGGCTTCGGAAATTTCGCTGGCATTGAAAGCGAAGAAGTCGGTTGTATTGCTTTGTAGCGACGAAAAGGCACATGAGTTTTTCAAGAATCTCTGTCCAGATCTTGTCACCATAGCTGATACCGCAGACGAAGCCATTGATGCGATGGTGGCACTGCTGGAAAATGCGATCGAAAGTACGCCTTGGAAAAGGCCCGAGCCGGTTGCAGCGTGCGCCGATTCAATTACGAACTAACGCCATTTTCTACCCGGATATTCGGGAATGTCGAGGCGCGGAATAATCAATGGCGGCTCCAAGTCACCAGGTTTCGGCTCAGGCTTGACGGGTGGAAACTCAATAACGCGAGGAATCTGAGGTGAGTTGTTAATTGTTACGTGAGTGCCACAAACGACCTTACCGTCCGAATTCTTCACAGCAATACTAATTGATCCAATGTCCTGCACATTGGCAAGAAAGTCGTCGATTTCCATTCGATGCTCAGAACCCAGGTCCCTAAGCTGCTTGTTAATAGCCTTCTCCAACTGTTTGAGGTTTCCCCCGAAATGCGCTGACCGAACGGAAAATTGCAGTTCTTGCTCGTCTTCCTTCGACAGTTTTCCATCTGCAACCTTCAAAGCGAGTTCCTTTGCCTTTTGCTGCAGCTCCTTCTCGGGGGCCTTGAGCAATTCGAGCAACTCAAAAATTGAGTTGCCGGCTTCTTTCAGAACCCTGTTCAACAAGTCTTCGCTGGAATGCTCATCAGCTTGGCTGGCTGCTTTTTCGGTTTCTTCAAAGTCAAATTCGTTCATGGTTGGCTGCTTCCTCGGCATCATATCTGTAAGCGCTCGTGCAACCAACCCGAGTTTGCGGACGATCCTCTCCAGTATGTATGCAATTCAGTGAGATTTCGGACAGGAAAAGCTCAACTAACTCGTACCTAGCCGAAAGCCCTTGCAGCACACAGCATTTCCGCAAAAGTCGACCAACGGGAAACTCTGTTGTCCATGGCAGGGTCGTCCAGGTATCCGCCTTCTCCCGCCGAATAATCACGCAAAGCAATTAAGAATGACTGTAGGTCCTGGTTTTGCCAGAATTCTTGATTCTCGTCGTAATCTAGTACTAGCAGGTTAAGAAAACTGCAGAAGTCCTCTTTACTTTCCATCGTCTTGATGGTTTCTTCAATTTTTTGCTCCAAAAAGTCCATATTTTCAAAATTTTATGCGGGAAATACGTAGAGAAGGTACCATAAAACCCCCAAATGGCGGGCATTTCGAGTTTCATTTCACGAAAATTCCACAAATAGAATTTATAGTCCGGACACAAAGTGAGGATGATTCCGTTGAGCACTAGACCTGCCGATTCTTATGATTTTAGACCCACCGATCGCGTGAGTGAGACTGACACGAAACAAGATACCAGTCCACTGCGAGATCAGTATGTGGCCGATCTTTTCAGCGGCAAAGGCAGCTACGATTTCCACGGCGGCGCAACGGAAACAACTCCACGTCCTGAGAGAACGTCTGACAAGGAAGAAAAGAATCCGAATTACGACTATCATGGTGGCGGCTCCGACCGCGTGACGCCGCAGCCTGAAAGAACCTCGGACAAGAGTTTTTTCGAGGTTGTACGTGACGGCTCCGGTGAAATCCAGCGTATCAACTTCGCTGACGGTGTAAGCTTGAGACGCACTGGTCCCAAAGAGTGGGAGCTATATCGTCAGGAACAAAAGCTGACGGGTTCGGAGCTGCAGGCATTCGCCAACCAGAACGCTTTGGGCTTTCCACTGTGCGCAAAAGACGGAAAGATCATCGGCTCCATCAAACAGAAGGTAGGGGAGGACCTGTACTACGATTGCAGGGATACGGCCCTGAACATTTTTGCCACCCGAAAGGTGGATGGTAGTCGGGATGTTCGTAACTATAATGATTATTCTCGTACCAGAATCGGAACTGACGCAGCTAAACCGCCCGTGGTGGACTTCTGGGATGGCTATCAATGGCGTACTGGCACCAAGCAGCCCCTCCAGGGCGGCGGAGTGCAAATTACATTCAACGAAAGTGAGCGCCCTCAGGCCGGCAGTTCGAAACCCTGGCCCCGGGCAATTGTACGAGATGCGGCTGCTGATTCATTGACTGTTCAACATAACAATCAGCTCGTCATGCAGGCCATGTGGCGCGAACAACGCCTGGTGACACGCACCGGGCAAGGTACTGCAGTACAAGAAGACACCCGTTTTTATGATGGACAAAGCTGGCGACACGGACGTTCGGGAGCAGTTCCCGCCGACTCCACCACCGGCACTCCCCAACCGCCTAATCTACGCAGAATCGACTTCACCGACGGCACTGGTCCGCAGTCCGTCATCATTGATGTAACAACCGGTGAGATCAAGCAAAAAATCGGTAGGATGGAAGAACCGGCCCCTGATGCCACTCCGCGACCAAGGGGCAACTGCGGCCCCCGTGGATGCACCCCGGAGGTAGGACCTCAGCCGTACAGAGTAGCTCCCCAACCATATCGTGGCGCGCCGCAGCCATATCGAGCGGCTCCTCAGCCTTATCGGGTGGCGCCGCAGCCTTACAGGGTGGCTCCCCAATATTGCTCACCCCGTGGTGGATGAGGGTAACCCCTTCTAAACCGTGTGTTTAGTCCAACAAGAAATCCTTCTCCCTGAGAGCCTTCGCAGTAGTGCGGAGGCTTTTCGCGTTCCGCCGTCAACTATGTTTGATGCCGAACCTGCCATAATGTTGGTTCATCAGGTCTAGAAACCCACGAGAGGTCTTTGCATGTCGCAGGAGATCAAGAGTTCCACGCTGAAGCTTACGAAGGTTGTACTTTACAAGCACGGAATCGGGTACTTTGAACGGCGAGGTCAAGTGGAGGCACCGGCAAGAATAGAACTGGTGTGCGGCCCGGAAGAAATCGACGATATGCTCAAATCGCTTCTGGCACTCACCACCACTGGTGGCAGAGTCGATGCGATAACTTATGATTCGTCCAAGACATTACAAAGTCGGCTGGCCGAATTCGGCTTCGATCTGACTCAAACCGAAGGGTTATGCGGTCTGCTGGCCCAAATGAAAGGTATACCCGTCACCGTCAGCGTTTCTGGCGAGAATATTTCCGGTAGAGTGCTCGGTCTTGATACCAGCGAGCAGGTGGTGCGCGACTCGATCTGCCACGAAATGTTGTTAACGCTTTATTCTCAAGAATCAACCTTCAAGCGTATTCCTTTATCATCAATCACCTCCATAAAGGTAGACGACGAGAGTATGGCGTTGGAAATGCGCCAACAGTTGGAGTTGCTCTTTCAAAATGCTAAGAAGAAAGATCGCAAAGCACTTACTGTCACCATTAGTGATACCGGCCAGCACGATCTGCTCATCGCTTATGCCATTCCGTGTCCGATCTGGAAAACGAGCTATAGACTGGTGATGAATGGTGTTGGCAAGACACTTCTTCAGGGCATGGCCATCGTCGACAATGTTCAAGAAGAGGACTGGTCGGAAGTTCAAGTGGTACTGGTGAGCGCCTCGCCCATTTCTTTTATTCAACCTTTGTACAACCCCGTTCAGCCTGCCCGACGTGTAATTGCCACACAGGGGTTCGTCTCGGCAGGGCCCATCACGGCCGAACGAGCTCAAAGAGAGTTGCCTGGCAAAACCACATCACCACTAATGGCCCAACTCAGTCGAGCCCGGCAGGAGAACGCGCCTGGTACCCCCGCATTCGGAGGCATCGAAGAGGGGGCCGAAATGACTTATCAGGGACTTATGATGGGACTGTCCGGCGGCGGTCCCGGACAAAGTTCAGCCGGAGGCGGTGCAAAGCTTCGGCAAGAAGCTGTTTCAGATGCGCTGTGCAACGCCATGGAGACAGGCATTTCCGTGGAGGCAACCGAATCAGGGGAACAGTTCGAGTACAGAATTAGTACTCCTGTAACTGTTCCTCGAAATAGTTCAGCGCTTTTGCCAATTGTTCAAGAAGCTGTGGATGGAGAACGAATTTCTCTGTTCAACGCTCTAAAGAATCCCAAGTTCCCGTACTCTGCAGTTCGATTCAAGAACACCACAGGTCTCACTCTTGAGGCTGGCCCCGTCACGGTAATGGAATCAGATGCCTATGCCGGCGAAGCGCTGCTAGATACAGTGAAGCCAGGTGATATTCGCTACCTTCTCTATGCCATCGATCAGTCGTTACCAATTGTGGTACGAACTGAGCAAGAGAACAAACCAGTGTGGCGAGTGCGCGCTGCCGGCGGTGCTCTTTATCTCGACTTTAGATCAAGGACAGGTAAGAAGTACCAGATCGACAATCTGGCGGACAAGAGCAAAACGCTCTATATAGAACACCCCATTACTGCGACCTGGTCACTCACCAGCCAGCCCGCTCCGGTGGAAACCACCGACAGCTTTTATCGTTTTGTCGTGGAGATGGAACCGCAAAAATCCCACGAGCTGGAAGTCTGGGAAGAAACTGAAACTTATACATATGTGTGGCTAACAAATGTGGATGGGCTCGATCTCGGACGCATTGACTGGTTGTGCGGGCAGAATTTTGTTAACGGTGAATTCGTGAGATTCCTGAAACGCATACTGGATATGCGTTTGGAGATTATTCAACTGAGAACTGAAATAAACGCAAAGCGCAATGCGATTGATGAACACACAAAGGATCAAAAGCGCGCCCGCGAAAACTTACAAAGCATGGGCACCAATAACGAACGTTTTCGAAAGTTGATCGACACGGCCGAAGATCGCATAGATAGAGATCGAACAACGTTGAACGAACTCAACACTGCTCTCCAGCAAAAGCAGATCGATTTCCAGCAATTCGTTACCCGCGAGTTGGTTTCAGATCTAGAAGCTGTCGCCGCACAGTAACCATCTCTACAGTCCCGGTCGTGGTTCTGAGGCTGGCACCGCGAGCATTAGCTCTGAGCCTTCCCACTGGCTCTTCAAAACAGGAATTTGCACCTTTCCACGCTCGCGTTGAACCTCGTCTTCAACACGTTCGCGCAAAGAGCGGAAGGCATCTCCCAGTGTAGTTTTATCACCCTTCAACCGAAGCGCTGCCATCAGGTGTTTGGTGAAAACGCTGTTGTTGCCATCCTTACATTCCCAGGAGACTTGATTAGCTTCGCTAGACGAGATCACCAATTGTCCGGTGCCCTGCACAATCTCGTCCACATCAAGATTTCCACCGCGATGTAACCCTTTTCCTTGCGGATTTACATTGCCGCTATAACATGCGTCGAGAACCATCATCACCCGGTCTGAGCGAAGGCGTCCTTTGATCAGGCGCATCAAATCCTGCATCGGTAATCCAGACGCATAAAGACTATCCGGATCGGTATCCCATGCAACCAAATAGTTGATTCCACCAAGGTCCACATCCGACGGACTTCCGTGAGTCGAGATGTAGACCACCACAAGATCGTCGGGATGAACTACGCGAGGCAACCACTTGTCTCCCAGATCATTGAGAATGTTGGCACGTGTAGCGTGTTCGTCAGTCAATACTCGCACATGGTCAGCGGCAAAGTGGCAGTCCTTGACCAGGAAGTTACCAAAATCGCGTGCGTCCGTCGCGGGACACTTCAAGTTCAGATCCGGATTTTGAAACTTGCTTATTCCAATTACCAGCGCCCATTTATCTGCAACAGGACGGTTCTTAGAACTATTGTCAGCCTGCGATGTAAGAGCTGAATTAATGGATGCTCCCCCAGCTGACATTGCCGTTGTCGTCTCGATTACTGCGCCGGGTTTAATGGTGGATGACACTGCTGGCGGTGCTGCATTCGCTTGCGCATTGGAAGCAGTAGCACCGGTTCCGGGTTTGACATAAGTGTATGGGTCAGGCATCGATCCACCGGAAAGAGGAACAGTTCCATACCCCGCATTTGCAGGTGTAGATGAGCGGAGCAAATTCGACACCGGTGTTGCGGATCTTCTCTCGGCAGGATAGATGTATGCGCTTGAACCACCCGAAGATTGGGGCGGTACAAGGGCCGTCGTTGCGTTAACAGGTGGAATCAACGGTGCGTTAAGATTGGGGGTTAGCCCGTAATTTCCAGGTGCCGGCGGGGGCGAACTGAAGGCTTGAGCAGTAGGTTTTACCTCCCCGAAAAAGATACTCCCGGGAACTGGCCGCCCCATTGTGCCATTGCTCGTGCTCAGAGCAGATTCGCGGTTCTCCCGGGTGGATCGAGCCACCTCCGCAGGCAAACTCGGCAATCTTCCACCATTCTGGTAGGAGTTTCCCGAGGATTTCTCCAGTGCGCCAAATGCACTGGCAGCAGAAGACGGTCCGCCAGTGGGAACTCTTGTCCATGTCCCTTTTCCAAAGGTTCCGTTCATGAGCATACGATCAGTGCCCAACAAACGATAGGTCCCTCTGTCGCTTTTTCCGGTTTGAACTCCGGTTAGTGCAATGAGACTATAGGTATCTCCCTTTACGTCAATGAAGCCCGTTTCCAGTGGTGGCCGATTTAGATCTCCCAAATAGGAACCATAAGATCCATCGGGCTGCACCTTCATTAATATGTGCACACCTGGCTGCCCTGGTACGGTTATGGACCACACTCCAACAAGCTGTCCGGCTGGCCCTTCGGAAGGTCTTGGCGCCCGATAAGCAGTGCCGAGGGGCACCTGTTGCATCTCCATGGCTGCTCGCCTTGCGGAGGCTGCCGCCTCCGCCTGACGCGATTGCTGCATTAACGGTTTTTTTCGTTCTCCAGGATACAGGCGCGTGTAATAGCCTCCCGCCCCGTCGGAGGTTTGAGCATCTGAGTCCGAGTAAAGTAGCACCAGCAACAGGAGCAGTGCAGCGGCGCAACAACAAACCAGCTTAGAAATTAGTGGCATTGCAGACATGACTCACACGATATGCGCTTGTGATAATAATACCCTGAACATGCGGTCAAGGCGATGTATTCCGCTTCACGCACGATGTCGAAGACTAACGTTTATTGTGGATGATCTATTTCCCAAAAACGGTGTAAGGACGATTTTTGCGGCCTCGACCCTCCCCAAGCTGAATACCCGGCCTTGGCCCGGGCGACGGTGGTTAGTTACGACAGGAAAGACGGTTCCTCGAATATTATTGCAACAGTCAACGGCTGACGCTCGGTATTAATTCGAGCCGTTTCGGGCGCTGAGAACAAAAATTCGCAAATTGAAACACTATCAGGCAAATGCCTGTTTTATAGCTGTGCGAGCGGCCAGTTCCTTGCGAATGGAAGTAAGGATTTCAGATTCACGAAGAAGTCGTTGTTCCGTATCCATCATTTCGAGCAGTTCCTGCTGTTCTCGGGTCAACCCGTAAATGCTGCTGCCAATCCAATAAGAGAGATCAACGGGATCTTCGGGCAAATCCTCGGGAAACTCAATTGAGCGATCCGCCAACTTCCCTGACAAGAGAATCACGTCTCTCAAAACCTCTACCACACCAAATGCGGTATCATTCAGCCCCGGATCGATCTGCTCATCATCGATCCACTGAATATCACCTTGCAAATATGCTTTATCCTCAACGTAGGACAAAACACGAAAGCGCTGCATGCCCAAGGTCATTATATTCAGGCGCCCGTCAGGCAGCCGCTTGCAGTCGAATATCTGAGCAGAACAACCAATATCTGCCGGGGCTTGCTTGACAGGGTCATATAGCAAAACGCCAAAACAACCGTCCTTGTCAAGAACCGCGTTAATCATCTCGCGATAGCGCGGCTCAAATATATGAAGGGGAAGGCAAGAACCCGGGAACAGAACCACTTCAGGGAGTGGAAATAACGGCAAGCGTTCTTCGCGGCTTGACACCATGGCTTTCTCATTGACGGTCATCACTATCTATACTCTAGCAAGTTTCTTGATGACACTGCTTGTTTACCCGGGGGAATTCCGCAATTTTGGAATTCCATTGAAACAAACTTTGCGACAGCTTAGACCCACCATCGGGCTGGCCGTGGGCTGCCACCCTTTGCCCGGCTGGTGCTCAGCAAAATCGCGGATTTTAGTGGCAATGTTCTCCCGATTGAATCTCTCCCTTCATCCGGCTCCCTTGCGCGCGGTAAGCTTCCCAATGTGATATAGCGCGCAGAAACTCAAATTGGACGGCCGTTGACGGTCTAAGAATGGTTCCATCATTGGTGATGGAAAAACCAATGACGGAAGTCATCTGTACTTAGCGAGATTTCTGGCTCGCATTCCCAATACAATGGCCGAAAAGAATATGAGCCGATGTGTTGAAAGCACAATAAAAATGCTCGGCAATATCTGTTGTCAGCGTCAGGTCGCAACCAAAGTATCGAAACAGTGGTTAATACCAGTTAGGATACTAACACCGCCAAACAGTATCAATGATTTCACATCGTATCGGCCGGAGCTTTGGAATAAATAGGTAACATGACCACTTCGGAACTGCCACCAACCGCGTCTCCCGACTCCAATGTCAACTGGGGTCCGTATGAGATTCGCCCGTCGCCGCGAAAGATCCTCTGGTTGACATTAGGCAGTAGCGTTGCGGTGGCCACAGCTTTAGTAATTCCGGATGCCTTTTCAATTTTGCCAGGCGCCATTAACATCCTTACGTGGGCGATGCGCGTCATCGGGCTGTGGTGTTCGGCATATATTCTCTGGGCTGCAGGTTTTCTGGCTATCCTTCACATGACACGCATCGTGACCGGCGGCATACAACTCGACACTGAGGGGGTGAAGCTATGGCGGTTCGGAAAAAAGATTGTCTGGAAGGAAATTGTGGCAACAACCATTTCTGAGCGAAAAAACTTTTCACGAATGCTTCTAATATCGTCTGGAGCTCTGGAACTGACTTTGCACGTCAAGAAACCGAACGGTAAAGGTCTGGCGGTCAAGAAGGTGCCATCATTTCAGTACGCACCTGAGGACTTCGCATCTCTCGTTTATTACGTGGGCAAATTTGCATTTGGTATTACCCCATCGGCCGTCGGCGTTTACATGTTCAAATCCGCCGATGCGGATACACTTCTAAAAGCTTCGCAAGAAGGACGACTGAAGCGGCTGGTGCTCTCGTCCGTAATTACTTGCAGTCTACTTCTATACTTGGCCCGCAATGCAGGAACTAATTACACGTTTAACATGGGCAACGTATACGTTCGCCAGGGAAACTACCCCAAAGCGATTGAATCTTACACCATGTCTACGGCTATCAATCCGTTCTTTCCTCCGGCGTGGGATCGACTGGCTCGCTGCGATCTGCGCGCCGGAGATCCCGATAGCGCGGTGGAGCACTGGAAAAGGGCCCTTCAAGTCAAACCTGATTTTGTTGAATCTAAGCTCGGCTTGTCTGTGATTTATATGCGCCGCTGGCAACTAGTAGAGGCAGAGAAACTGATTCGGCAGGCGGTACGCCTCGCGCCAAAAGACGAAGCAAGCTTTATAAATCTCGCCCAAATTGATTCTCTAATGGGAAAACACCAGCAAGCGCTCAAGATACTGGAACAGATTATTCTTCAAAATAGAGGAAAAGAACAGGCTCGATGTCTGCTGGCACAGTGCTATCTGCAGGTGGGCGACATTAGTAATGCCAGTAAGATTTTGCTGGTCGATAAGCACGTTCCAGAGCGCATAGGTGCACCGTTTTATTCAATGGTGCGAGCGGAACTCGCCCTGGCTAACGGCGACCTCAAAACAGCCGCGGAAAGACTACAGAAATTGTACAAGGGAGACAAGAATGTAGACTTGCTGCTCGATATGGCAAAACTGAAGTTCGCACAAGGCGATATGGCCGCCTGTGAATCATTGCTTAGGGAAGCTGAGAAGAAACAGTTGAACGGGCGCAACATCGATAGCGATGCAGCAAGTCCTTTCGAATTCCTGTCTGGTGTTTTCCGGCACGAGAAAACAAAGAACCCTACGGAGACACCAGATACAGTGGCAGCTTCGGGCACGGAGAACACACCGGTATCCACCACGGAAAGACCGCCGCCTACGGCAAACGGAACCGCAACAACAACAAACTCATCACTGGCATCGGGCCAATCAAATGTGCCTGCGCCCACCAAGATGAAGCCTGATGTGACATCCTATAATCCGTGGATCTCATTTTATCGAGCAAAGATTGGTTTCAAGCGCGCAGACAAATTTGAGGGTACCTGGATGGTCGAGCAAGCGCTCAAATCTCCGTTTCCCGATTCATCCTTAATGGCAAACTGCGCCATCCTTCTGCTGGAAAACGGTTCCACTGAGCGCGCACGCGAACTCACCAATCAGGCGTTGAAACTCGACCCTGAGAATTTCTTTGCAAAAGATGCCTTTAAGAAATTGGGACAACAAAGATGAGTGATGTCCACGAAAAATCGCACCGTCTAATTTGCGAGTGCCACGGTAATCCTGCACTGAAATTCAAACACGCATCTACCGGCGTCTTGCGTACGATTATCGCGTTCTTGATTCCCGGATTTCTCTTCGCTGTTGTGTACGGTGTGGTTGACTGGTTTCAAAAATTCAATTCGATACAACCGCCACCACTATGGCTGCCGTTTGCTGCACCTTATCAGCAAATTACCGCCGGGGAGCAGATGTCCGACTTCGACAAATTCGTTGATATGTACAATTTCATTTTTCCCGGGGCTTGCCGCTTTGGATCAGGCATTGGCATGGTGGTAGGAGGCTTCTGGTCGGTTGCCAAAGTAAGAAAGAATTGTCTACCGGAAAAGTTGGCAGTGGGAGTGGTTGCCGGAGGTTTGCTCGGTTCACGAATGATGTTGATGGCAACCAGCCAGGCAGAACCGTTCCTTGTGGCATTCATCGCCGGGGCAATATTTCTGCCGTCCTACCTCTTGCTGAGCAACAAGCTATACGCTGCACCAGAGCTACCCGCGGCCGACATAGATCCTCGATTTCGAGAGTAAGCGGGCGAACGAACTTAAATTTACCCCCCTTAAGTCGCGGTAGTATACGATTGCTCCCGGTAACCGTATCTGCAAGCTCTGCTGTCGCCCCACCAATCGAGTCGGAGATAAGGCTCTCATACGCAAACCCGGTTTTCGAAAGAACAAATTAAGGGGCAAGTTGGAACCCGGATAGAGCTAATCAGCGATGTGGATTCGAAATATTAACGGCGGCGAAATAAAAGATGTGGTGACTTGCGATTCCTATGATGTGGCGAACGTGGAGCCCGGAAATGACTCAACAAGATGACACCTACCATATTCAAGTTCGCTCAGTATGCAAGAACTACGAGGAACACCGGGTGAAGGCACTGATAGATGTATCAGCGTTTATTAAGCCAGGAGAGTTTGTTGCATTAACTGGACCGAGCGGATGCGGAAAGAGTACATTGTTGAACATCATCGCTGGTATCGACAAACCAGGGAGAGGCTCCGTACTTATTGGTGATCAGGAAATAAGTCGGCTGAATGATAAGGAGGTTACAGAACTGAGACGCAAAAAAATCGGGTTTGTATTTCAGTTCTTCAATTTGCTAAATACACTCACGGTTTATGAAAACGCCAGCCTTCCTCTGGCATTAGCCAGGCACCTGTCGTCCCGCGAAATTCGCACTCGCACCGAAGAAATGTTGGAGCAAGTTGGTCTTACAAAACGGAGCAGCTTCTACCCGTCTCAGTTATCGGGAGGCGAAATGCAACGCGTCGCAATTGCACGGGCCCTTGTTCACAAACCAGAGGTGATTGTTGCCGACGAACCAACGGGCAACCTTGACAGCGAGAATGGCGAGCAGGTACTCCGTTTGTTCCAGACACTGTGCCGAAATGGTCGCCACACCACCGTCATGGCGACCCATAGCAGCGACGCCGCGAACTTTGCCGATCGCACAATCCGGATGCGCGACGGTCGCATTCTTGAGGAAATCTGCACGTGAATCCAGCGGAAGTTCTACTGGCCAAGTTTATCGTGCGAGATCTTGCGCACAATAAGGTTCGTACACTTCTTACTCTAGCTGGCATTGCTCTTGGTGTGGCGGTAATGCTGGCCATTCACCTGGCAAATCAGGCGGCGCTATATCAATTTCGCGACACCATTGATGTCGTCGCAGGTCGAAGCAACTTGTCCATTCGACCGCTGGCTGGAACAGAAATGGATGAAACCATTCTCGACAAACTAAGTTGGTTATATGAACGGCAAGTAAAATTCACGCCACTGATTGATCAGTTTGCCGTAGTCGCTGACGGCTCCGGAACAGAATTAGTGCAGGTTCTCGGAGTGGATATGTTTTCAGACCGAGCATTTCGCTCTTTTGCAAGAAAGCGGGGCGACAATGCCGCCGGCACCGCACCTAAACCCACGGAAGATGACGCTGCACCGAATACGGTGCCAGCTGCCGCCGAACCGGCGTTCGGTTTTCTCGAACAAGACAGCGCAATGATCGGCGAGCAGCTAGCGCAAAGATATCATCTGAAGCCTGGCGATAAGCTAAAGATCCAAACCAACGACCGACTCACCAGGCTGACGATTGCATCGGTACTCAAAGCAGAGGGAGCCGGGCGCGCCTTCGGCGGCAATTTAGTACTAATGGACATTGGACCGGCGCAGCAGCTATTCAATATGAAGGCTACGATCAATCGAATCGACTTGATTGTACCGGAAGATCAACTCACTGGGACGCTACAAGAACTCAGGCAACAATTACCCGCAGGTTATTCGGTCGAACAACCGGAACGCAGAACAAAGCAAGTTGAGAGAATGCTGGCATCTTTTCAATACAACCTCGGCGCGCTGAGCCTCATTGCAATGTTAGTGGGAATGTTCGTAATTTATAACACCATGTCGATCAGTGTTATTCGGCGCAGGCTCGAACTCGGCACTTTAAGAGCCCTCGGAGTCACACGCAATACAATTTTCATGATTTTCTCATTCGAAGCACTAATTCTCGGTACAACAGGATCTCTATTTGGAGCAGCCCTGGGCCTCGGCTTTGCCCGCTTCACGCTGGCCGCTGTTTCACGAACAGTTCGCTCACTTTATGCTGATCAACCACCGGCAGAATTGACAGTGCACCCTGAACCGGTCTTGCTGGCCGTTATAGCTGGCATGGCGATGACATATGTGGCAGCAATGGCACCGGCCATGGAGGCTGTAAACGTACAACCTGCCGAAGCAACCAGGCGAGCGTCTTTCGAGCGAAAGGTGCAGCATATGTCACCGAGGCTGGCAATGGCGGGAGCGCTTCTAGCCATAGGCGCTTACTGGGCATCACTTCAGCCAGCAGTCGACGGATTTCCTGTGTGGGGTTTTGCCGCCGCAGCCGGCGCCGTATTTGCAGTTGCATTATTTACTCCAATGGCTCTGGACCGATGCCTGCCTCCATTGAAGGGGATTCTGGCGAATCTGATCGGCACGGAAGGAGGATTAGCGATCGCCGGCCTCTACGGAGCGTTGGGCCGAACATCAGTGGCGGTAGCATCCCTCATGGTTGGTATTGCCATGATGGTGAGCCTGGCAGTTATGATCGGCAGTTTTCGACAGACCGTCATAGCCTGGGTTCAACAGACTCTACGAGCAGACCTGTGGGTCGAACCGGCAGGACGAAAAGTAAGCAGCAGAATTGGACGAATAAGCGACGAACTCGTGGCTCGATTGCGAAGAGTTGAAGGAGTAGAAGCGCTTGAGTCGTTTACCGAGTTTCCGTTTGAATATGAGGGAAGCCTCACCAACCTGGGAGCGGGAGAGATTGAAATAGTTGCCAACTTTGGCAACCTGCCCTTTGTCGATGGTGAGCCGAGTCGTACTGTATTGCTACGATTGGCGAACCGGAAATCCGTAGCGGTTTCTGAGGCCTTCGCACTGAAACACAATAAGCACAAGGGAGACATGCTCACACTGCCGGCGCCGGGAGGACCTTTAAGCGTACAAATCGAAGGGATCTACTACGAGTACTCTACCGACACCGGTTTCGTGGTGATGGATCGAGCAGTCTTCAAAAAATATTTTCGCGATGAAGGCGCATCTACCCTGGCCGTCTACTTAAAGAAAGGGCAAGACAGTGAAATCGTCCGTCAGGATTTTCTAAAAGCCGCCGGACAAAATGCGCAACTCAGCATAAGAAGTAATCGAGAAATTAAAGTTGAAGTGCTCCGAATCTTCGACAACACGTTTGCCATAACCTACGCGTTGCATGCCATTTCCATTACCGTTGCAATCCTTGGAGTAATGAACACTCTTTTTGCCCTGACAATGGAATCCAAACGAGACATGGGTATACTCAAATATCTGGGGGCGTCCGACAGTCAAATCCAGAAGCTGATAATGGTGCAAGCAGCGGTACTCGGTGCGGCGGGAAGTATTGGTGGCCTTCTGACAGGGTTTGTTTTGTCCTGGCTTCTTATTCATGTGATAAACAAACAGTCATTCGGTTGGACCATACAATTTGCTGTGCCCTACGAATTTCTCCTCCAGTCATTTGCGTTAATTATGTTTTGCTCCCTCGCTTCCGGAGTTATACCAGCCCGACTTGCAGCACGCACATTAGCCCCGGAGGCTCTTCGTTCTGAATGAAACAAATGAAGCTGCAACGTTTCCCACCCGCGCTAGCCGTCTTTTTGATTGTTCTGGTCTTACTGCCCATCGCCATAGGCGAGGCACGAGCAAAGGAGAATGATCGACAATTTCGGCGCGCACTACCCGGTTATGTGTTCAAATTTCCGAACGATCACGCATCCCACGATGATTTCAAAACAGAATGGTGGTACTACACAGGACATTTATCCGGCAGAGAAGAGAACCAGAAGTTCGGTTTTGAACTTACGTTTTTCCGTTCGGGCATGAATACCGCAAACCAGGTGCAGTCACGCTGGAAAGTCGATAACGTTTATCTTGCACATTTTGCAGTGACAGACCCGGGCCGCAAGTCTTTTTTCTTCCAGTCACGAACCAATCGCCCCGGACTGGCAACCGGCGGCGCGGATCAACAGAAGTATCGCGTTTGGAACGGCGGTTGGACTGCTCAGCTGGACAATAATGCTCATATCTTGAAGGCGACCACACCAGAGTATGGCATCGATCTCAAGTTGGTTTCGGCTAAACCACCAGCCCTACATGGTAAGAACGGCGTGAGCCAGAAAGCATCATGCAAGGGATGTGCCTCACACTATTATTCTATGAGCCGATTGCAAGCAACCGGTACCATCATCCGTGACGGCAAACCAATCCCTGTCACAGGTCTGGTCTGGATGGACCACGAGTTCGGCAGCAATCAGCTCACAAGAGAACAGGTAGGCTGGGATTGGTTTAGCATCCAACTTGACGACAACACCGAGATCATGCTTTATGTCATGCGTGTGAAATCAGGCGGATTCGACGTCAATTCTTCAGGCACCATCATTGGTGCAGACGGTAGCACTCAGCACTTGAGCCTTTCCGACTATAAAATAGACGTATTAAACCAGTGGAAGAGTCCCTCAACGTCGGCTACCTATCCGGCTCAGTGGCATATTTCAATTCCTGGTCGTCGTGTCGAGCTCACTGTCGAACCATTGCTCAACAACCAGGAATTGGTGGGAGAGCAGGCGGGCGGTATCACTTATTGGGAAGGTGCCTGTAAAACAATCGGAACCGTGAACGACAAACCAATCAACGGGCAAGCTTACGTAGAATTGACCGGTTATGCGGGCGCATTTACCAGCGACATTTAGTCGTGGCTCCTGACCGGCACCGAATGCTTGCAGCGCACCACTTACTGAACGGTGTTACACTCATGCTCCGCTGTTTGTCCACAAGAACCTTGCGATGGTTCTCGCCGGCGGGCGCCTTCAAGAAGTGCGTTAATCACTCCCGATAACAAGTCGAACTCACCATGAGTTCCTTTGGTGAGGTACCTTGTACTTCCCAAAGTAAGCGACTTCCTCTCGGCAGGAGAGAGATCCTTGCCGCTATAAATTATCAGTGGAGTTGCGGCAGTCGCCTCCTTACTGAGAACCTCAACAACTTTAAATCCGTCTTCGTTAGGCATTATTACATCAAGAACAATCAGGTCCGGGCAATACTTGCGGGCCAGCTCAATCGCTTCAGCGCCGTCTCTGGCCTCTATGCATCGCAGCCCCATCCCCTTCAACTGTGCTTTCAACACTTTCCTGGTATCTCTGTCGTCGTCCACAACAAGAATTCTGAACTGCTCCGACACATCAATCGCGAGAGGATGGCATTGATCTTCGGCCGGAATGACCGCAGACGTGTTATCAACGGGAATCGGTAGAATTTTCCTGAAGCTTTGAATAGAAGCTTCCTTCTCGGGCATTTCAAACCAGAAGACACTGCCACTGCCGGGGGTGCTATCCACGCCAATGGTTCCACAGTGCTCTCTGACGAGAGCTTTGCTAATAGCCAGGCCCAGACCTGTTCCACCTTGCGCGCGACTGTCTGAAGAATCGAGTTGCTGAAATTTTCCGAACAGCTTATGCATATCATCTGGTGAAATTCCGGGACCATTGTCGATAACGGAAAACCGAACCTGTCCGGGTTCGCCGTCTTTGACATCAATCAGGACTTCGCTTCCATGCGGTGAAAATTTGATGGCATTGGAAACTAGATTTGTCAGAATCTGCGTAACTTTGTCCCAATCAGCATAAATAGACGCACCAGCCTGCGTTTGATGCAAGAGTTTTATATTGGACGCTTCCGCCATTCCCAACAGCGCTTGCAAGGTTTGAACAACCAGTGCTTCAACATCTATATCCGACTTATCCAATTCCATTTTGCCGCATTCGATTTTTTTCAGGTCAAGCATGTCGTTGATTAGCCGGATTAGCCGATCGCTACTACCACGAGCTACCTCTATTAAGTCCATGGCCTCGGGCGAGCCACCTTCCACAATTCTCCCTTCAATCAGGCCCAGAGCCCCGCGAATGGAAGTAAGAGGAGACCGAAGTTCATGAGAAACCATCGAATAGAATTCACTCACACGCCGTTCGGCTTCCTTGCGTTCGGTAATATCATGAAGCGTCACCGAACTTCCGCCAAAGTCATCAGATTCACTAAGGATTGGCGCCAACGACAAAATGACATCGACTAATTTACCGTCCTTCCTTACTCGTTGTGTTTCGAAATTATCGATGCGCTCTCCGGCAGCAATTTTGGCTGTCAGGATGTCAGCCTCTCTCAGTTTTTCTGGCGGTATCAAATTCAATACCAGCTTTCCTCTTACTTCTTCGGCGGTATAGCCCAAAAGACGCTCGGCACCATTGTTCCAACTAGTGATTACATTGTCTTTAGACTTGGTAAATATGGCGTCGCTGGAATATTGTATAACCGATGCCAGCCGCTGAGTCTCACATTCAGACTCCTTCCGTCTGGCAAACTGCGCGATTTGCTTACCGAGCGTTTGTAACATGTCCAATATCTCGGAATCTGCGTCACAGGGTCTTTCCGAAAAAAATTCAAAGACTCCCAGAACCTTGTCCTTGTCAACGACGGGAAACGCGAAGGCGGATTTGAGCCCGCACGCCAAAGCAACTGACAGTCGGGGAATATTGTCGGCTGTTGAAAGATCTTCAATCATTGCGGGCTTCCGAGTTAACCAGATTCGTCCCGGCAGACCGATTCCGGGCATGAACGCGATCTTCTTCGAGAGCATCGCGAATTCTTCCAACACACCACCGGGCAGTTGAAGCGATTCAGCACAAACCAATGTTCTGTTCTCAGAATCAACCTTCCAAAAAGCACACCACACATGGCCGTTGTCCGTAAGCAAACATTCGCCAACAGATTTTAGAATTCCACACACCGCTCCGTTCATTGTAACGGCGTCGGCAATTACATGCGCAACGGCATTTTCCAGACTCAGCCTTCGTTTTGCCCTCATTAACTCGGCGGTTCGTAAATTAACAGTCTGTTCAATATTTGCATTGATTGTTTCCACTTCAGATTGGCGGGTTGCAGTCACTTGCATTTGCCGCACATTCCAAAGACACGTATGAATGAGAAAAACATTCTCAAAAACCACCCACCATATATGCTCAACCCAGCGCCAGGGCTCAATGTTCAGAACACCATAGACAGACTGCGGAAAAATGATTCCCCTGGCAATGTGATCAATTGCAACCACCGCCGACGCTGATATAAGCACTCGCCAATCTCGGTAGAAACTAAGAAATGCCAGCGAGCCGAATACATGAAAATGGCTTTCAATCCTTCCGCCCGTGAGGTGAATAAGCAACGCCGAATACAATGCCTGCGCGATCGCTATGGTGTGACGAGTTTCTGGTTTTCCCGGTCTGAACACTGCCAGAAACACAGGCAACGAAGTGATCGCCCCGCCCAGGAGAAGTGCAGACCACACATGAATGTGGACGTCGCTAAATTGTCCGGCCCAGGTTCGCGGAGAAATCACTAACGCAACCAAAACACCCGCGATCCATTGACAGATCATCAACCCGGCGAACAAACGATCGGTGTGGATGTACACAGATCGCTGCTCCTGCTCAAAGAGCACTTCCGCCCTTTGAGCAGCTTTATGATCCATCGCAGTCGTTTCAGTCATTTTTTTCGCCATATTAGTCGCTATCTGGAGAACTCTTGTCAGAGAGGGAACATCCAAACACAGGGGTCTGTCGACAGGCAGAGTATCCGTTTCTAACAATGCTTTCTATCGCATCGAGACCCTGGTTGTCTCCTTCATGCCCGCGGCCGGCTGTAATTCCCCCATGAAACACCAAATTTCCGGCAGGATCGTAAACTACCACTTCGCCCGACGTACGGGCATTGAAACGGGCAGCTTCCTTGCCGCATTCATCGCTGGCCACAGTCACGCCCGGAATGGCTATTGCACGATCCCGGGATGGACCTCTTTCCCACCCTTCAGATAGACTCGCCGGTTTCAAAAAGAGCACCCGTGCTTTCAGCTGCCGGCAGTGCGTCATTAGAAGAGCCAACTCACTCAGGGTTGCCGCAGTGCAAGGGCATTTCGGATGAGCGAACAGAACCAGAGTGAAACAACCAGCGGGTCGCTGAATGCATGTGTCGACCGGCCAGCGAACAGGGCTTTGTGTTACTGGTCCGCGAGACCGTTCATAGGACAATAACAGTGAATAGCCAGCGATCACCAAACCGAGCCAGAGGATGACTATCAAACAGAACAGTTCCTTTTCAGGGACTCTCGCCTTATTCGCCTCGCTTACCTGGTGGTTAGTCATGCCGTAGATTGTGAGTTTATAGAATTCAGGCTTTTATCGAATACGCTTTGAATTTCAGAAGGAAGAAGGAGAGGATCAAACGGTTTCATAATGACACCCGCCGCACCTAAGTCGTAGTAGGCTTGAACCTCTTCTCTTTGTACCTTCGCTGTCATAAAGATAATCGGGATTCCAGTGGATTCCCTTAATTTCTTGAATGTCGTCGGGCCATCCATGCCTGGCATCATCACATCAAGCAGAATGACGTCCGGTCGGTATTCGGACATAATCTCAATTGCTTTCTTACCTGAGTCTGCCAATACTACATCCCAGTGGCCAACTCGAGATAGGCTGACCTCGGCGACTTTGCGAATGGCAGCATCGTCATCGACCATTAGGACCTTTTCAATTTGCATTTGACACCACCGTTTACGAGTCCATTTATAGTGTCGCAACATATACGTGCTTGCGATATCCCCAAACATGAGTAGTTTCATCACCAATCAGAGTGAGTTCCTTCACCGACTTTTGGGATGCATCGACAAGCTCTCGTGAGATTCTTGCCAATCTTCGGTGTTTTCGGCTAATCCAGACCGTAACATCGGCAATCGGACGGAAAGAATTGTCTTCAAGATCGGCAGAGGATGAACTCCATAGCCAAAAACAGATACACATAATGATTGGGCTATCTATACCCGCGCAGTCCATGCAAGCTAAGCGCGAAGTGCTTTACTCCGGCAGTCAGGTTCGCCAGTCGGCAAGGGACTGATCTCTTCAGAAATACGCTTCGCTCAGATTCTACACAGGTCAAGTTTGCATTCCGCGACGCACATAGCTTCGACTGGAACTCCTCTCAATCCAGTATTGAGAGGAATACCAGTTCCCACGCGGAGACAAAAGCTTTCCCGGTACTGTCCCGGCGCGAAACAGACGGCGTCCAACAAGCATGAAAACCTAGCAACAGCGACTATTGAGAGTCATTTGACGCAACTCTTGCACCAGTGCAACCTGTTCAACGGATAGACTTGCATCGGGTGGCGAGGCTACAATTTTCTGAATTTCTGTAGCCGACCTGACAGCTATCTCCAGCAATTGCGGGGTGCACGCGAGATCTCCTTGCCGCAATGCGCCGAACATCTTTTCTAGAGGCACGCAAACAACTTCTAGATTTGAATGATCGCTCACGCGTACTGTCCCTCTGAGGGTGTGTACCGCAAGAAAAACACTTTCGACGGTTTGAATTTGGACTTCATTTATGGAGGATTTCAAATCGAATCTTGCTCTATCAAGTACGCGAGCGAGTTGTTGCTTTGCCTCAATTTCAATGCCTGACATCAAGTCTTCCAGGAATTCCTTGAGTTCTTCGTCGACGCTGGTGTTGTGCATAGTAACTCCTGTTTACCACTTTGAAGGCTGCAACGGACTCGTCTTCAAATTGAAAGATTAGTTTTGTTTTTCCCAAATGCTCTTGCACTCGAAACTCACCCGCACGTCACTCTCCGGAGTGATTTCAAATGCCGGGCACGGATTCTTAAAGAAATTCGTTAGTGGTGTTTCCTTACTATCCAGCCCAAGTTCATGAAAAGACTCGGGAATTTCCTGCAGGCATTAAATGAGTAAAGAGACCTGGAATAACATAGCACCGGAACGTCACTGCGCTTGTGCGCACCGCGTGAACGCTTGTCTCAAGTTTCAGCAATCGCCATCGACCGGAAGCATCACTCCAACGGTGACCCGAATGGCTCATTAAGGTGATTCCGCGCAAAGTGAACTTGATTCAGAATAGTTAGGTCAGCAAGTAACTTTCACGGCGAGCGAAGAAGATGAAAAAAAGCATCCTGGTAGTTGATGACGATCCGAAATTTCTAAGGCTCATCGTACCCACTCTGGAAGAACGCGGCTATCAAATCATAAAAGCGCTCAATGCATCGGAAGCGTCGATAGAACTGGGGCTCAAATCATTCGACCTCATAATTGTGGATGGCGAGTTACCTACCATAGACGGTCTGACCTGGATAACCGAGATTCGAAAAGCGGGGATCAATGTGCCGATTGTATTCGTAACGGCCCACTGGCGCGATACTACGTCGTTCTGCAAACTCAAGTTCGAACTCAACGTAGCGCTCATACTTCACAAACCAATCTCACGAGCAATATTTGCCGAGCAGATAGGTGAGCTGCTTGGAGATGACCGAAAAATTTCAACAGCGGAAGAACAAGGGTTCGACGAACTGCTTAATCAGTTAAGAGAACAATTTCTCACCGAATTGCCCGAGACGATAGGAGCAGTAGCAACTGCAGTTTCGTTAGCGAAGAGGCAGCCGGATGATCGATCTTTGTTTGAAACAGCTCTGTTGAAAGCACACACATTAAATGGTACAGCTGGTTCCTGTGGCTTTCCCGAAGTCGGCAAACTAATGAGAAAAGTTGAATACTCATTGAGAGCAATCATGGCCAACCCGGGAGACTTTTGGAGCCCGGACCTCTGGTGCCTCATCGATACGTCATTGGTTCAGGCGGCGACTATAGTGCAAGAATTTCGCAGCAATCAAGAGAAAAATACAAAGGTCGCGAGCCACAACTCTCTATCCTCCGCAAAGCGGATCCTGATTCTCGACGACTGTCGTACATTCACCCGTAGGGCGGAGGCTTTACTAAGTGCGGAGGATTTCCTTGTTTACAGTTTTTCGGACGTAAAGTTAGTAGCTGAGACGATGGAGTATATTCAACCCCAACTTCTTATTTTGAATATTTCAATGGCAGAGGTTGACGTTCTTGAAATTTGCAGTCAATTGCGACGCCGCAGATGCTGGATGAACCTCCCCATCTTGTTTGTATATGAACCGCACGACCAGGCACGCCGCAACGAGGCCATTGCCGCGGGAGGTAACGGCGTCCTGCCTAAGAATGCACCGAATACTGATTTTGTGGGACTAGTTACTAGTTATCTGAGTCCCACCCGGGCCAACCGCTCAGCGGCCTGAATTTAGGAAAGCAGACTATCACTCTTCGAGTGGATGACGTTTCGCCGTGACTAGTTCATAATAACAAAGGGGATAGTATTAACGGTCGTTTTTTTGGCGCCTGTAGCAGTTCTGGCGCCTTTAAATCCGGGGGATCATGTCAAACACTCCAATCACCGTCATAGTCGTTGAAGATCATGAGATCACTCGGCTTGGGCTCAAGAAAATGCTAGAGACCATACCGGAGATTGCTGTTATCGCTGAAGCCGGCGATGGCAAAATTGCGGTAAGTAAAGCAATGGAATTGCGGCCCGATCTCATATTGCTGGACATAGGCCTACCGGGTATGAATGGAATCGAAGCAACCAGAGAGATCAAGCTTTCGCTGGAAACAAAAGTGATTCTTATCACCTCGCATAAAAACAATGAAGACATTTTTGCCGCACTGTCGGCCGGTGCCGATGCCTACTGTCTCAAGGACATTTCGGCCAGTCAGCTGGCCACTGCCATACGCTCCGTGATGGATGGAGCTATATGGCTGGATCCTGGTATTGCAAAACAAATAATACGAGCGTTGCAGCCAGAAAGCCGTTTGCCGGTGCAACCGGCTGCGACCAATTCTTTCAAATTAAGTGAACGTGAGCTTGAAGTTCTCAGCCTGCTTGTTGACGGAGCATCCAATCACCAAATGGCCAATCGACTCGTCATAAGCCTTGAAACCGTAAAAACACACATGAGACATATCCTGGAAAAGCTCCGGGTAGCTGACCGAACTCAGGCTGCTGTCAGGGCAATAAAAGAAGGTTTGGTAAACTCGCCAGGACAATCGACCGGTGAGTTCAAGCGCTAAACTCTGCTGTTTGCAAAATTACAACGGAATTTTTTCCGTTCAAAAATCAGGGCATATCCAGAGGCAACCATACTCTAAATGTCGTGCCCTCTTGTGCCGTGCTTCGGCATGTTATCGTTCCACGATGAAGGGTGACGATTTGGTGGCATAAATACAAGCCCAGACCGGTGTGAGAGAGATAGGTTTTCCCTGGTACTCCCTTCCAAAATTTTTGAAACAATTCGCGTTGAACTTCCTCAGGTATTGCAGGTCCGAAGTTGTGTACTTCGACTAGAACCTTGTGTTCCTGAACCACCACGCGAATTTCAACTAGTCCATCGGAGAATTTAAGAGCATTGTCCAGTAAATTGGCAAACAATCGATAAAGTGCATCGTCATCACCCCGAACAGGGGTGGGTTCTAGTGACGTGGCTAACTTAACCCTGGCACCGCTGGATGCATCTTCTACGCATCTGGTTATTGTTTGCGACAGAAAAATCCTGCTAACAGCAAAGTCAGAGGGATTCATTTCATAACGATAAACCTGGAGCAACCTCTGGATCAGTTCCAGTTGGTTTCTATTACTTTCACGCAGAATGGACACGACCTTCATCAGCTCGACTGTAAGATCACCAAATTGTCCTGACACAAGTGCATCGAGAACATTGCCATTTCCTATAAGAGGCACCTGCAAATCATGCGCAAGGGTAGCGGTAAAATCCCGAATAGCTGCAAATCTCAAGCTCGACACGTCCGATTTCCTTCGTTCGAGGGCATACAGCAGGCACCGACTCAATGCTTCATTACTTATATTCTGTTTTACCAGGAAATCTTGGGCTCCTAGCGCCACTGCCAGTAAGCCGGTCTCCTCATCGTCGCTGGCAGTTAGAATTATTACCGGAATTCCGTGGGAGAATTCCTTCACCTTTAACAGGTTCGTAATCCCTTTACCATCTGGCAACCCGAGATCCAGCAATATCACATCTACCGTCTCGCGAGCCAGGTACAACGCCGCTTCAGCCAGCGTACTTACGTATATAACTTCGAATTTTATGACATTTCTGCGATTCAGAACCAGGCGAATGAACTTACAATAGTACGGGTCATCCTCAATCATGAGGACACGAGGCAGAGGCACCTTGCGATTGTCATTTAATGTAATCGAATCACTGTTCGCTCTCGCTTCAGGAGCGACTTCGGTGTCCGGATCGGATTTTTTTCCCTCATTCATAGAAACCATTCTATTCCCATTCTTACATCTGTTGTGTTTCAGGACGCATTGGTCGGTAGACCCTCGGATTTGACGAGATTTTCTTGACTTGCGTGCGCATTTCAAAAATGGCGAGGGCATAACACATCATCGCAGCCTTGAGCGCCTGCGACTATCCCCGTAGCGAGTCATTACCATCACTCAGTGGAGTCTTTTATTGGTGCTCACTCCCGCCGAACTGTCGAATGTACCCGACTCGCTCTTTGACTATGTCTACGACTCCGGCGCGACCTGTTTGAAGAGAAAGAGCCCACAGGAACCACGGTTTCGATCGCAAGCCGTCTCACAAACGAAGGTCGCCGATAAGTAGCTCTAGCGCTTCTCGCATTTCTCTTTCAGGATCTATTTTGTATTCAGCGATATTCAAGAAAGCAGCGGCGCCGAGCGCTTTGCTAGCAATTGCTACGCCTTCCAATCCTATTGGGGAATCAACACTAGTCGACCGCATCCTTGTACAAACAAACGGTATTCGCTTCCATTGACGTTTCGATTTCGCAAGTCTCAGCAAGTCAAACATTCGCGATTCATCAAAGAGAATCGTGCATACAATTTGATCGAACGTCTGCCTCTCGAGTTGTTCTTGCGCTTCAACAATTGTCAGGGCGTAAAAAAGGTCGTGGCCGAAAAGCACGCGCTGAAGGATGGCACCGGGCTCCGGGGAAGCTGCAATCAGTATTCTCGCTACATGGGAATCACGCATTCATGTTCACGGGTGGTGTAGCTCCAACACAAACACAAGGACCGCGTTGAATCTGAGCTCGGCAGAAACCAAAATCCCCGTTCTTTATCAAGAACAGGGATTTGATAGCAGTTCGGGGGAATCGCTTCAACCTTTTAACCAACCCTTCACTTAGCGGCGGGCTATATAGAAAGTATCATCGAACCCTTTCCAACAAGGCAATTGGAAAAACTCTCCCGAGAAAAACCTTTTTGGTAATCACAAGTCAAGGCAAAGTTTCCGTCAATCAGGTGCCACGGTCGGTAACCCCGGTCCGACAACCTGAAGTCGGTTCCCGGAAATGAAGGGCTTCTCCGCTCGAATCTACGCTACGTGAATGTTTTCGCCCAGACATGCCCTGAGCCGGTATTTTTGCATGTATCTCGACCAGCAGACATATTGCAAATATCGGCATCAATCTTGCTATCTATTTGCATGTCTCTTGACGCCTCCATGCTGACCGTAAGCACAGATGACTATTTTTGTCCATCCAGTAGGCCGGCACCGATGTCAGGAGCGTCGAGTTCTTGAATATTCCACAAGACATGAAAACATAGTAAGTACTGGATAGTCATAGATGGGAGACCACGATGAGCGATCATTCCAAGGAAACCAAACCAACCGGGGGACAGTCTCAAAATGGAACAAATGAAGAGTTTTACGAGTGCCTTCTCAACGGCTTGAGCGACCTTGCGATATATATGCTCAGTCCAACGGGAGTTGTTCAGACCTGGAGTAAGGGAGCACAAGAGATAAAGCAGTATGAGGCCAGTGAAATAATTGGTGCGAATTTCTCCAGGTTTTACAACAAATACGATCAGGAACGGAATCTTCCCGCTTTTGAACTTGAGCAAGCGGCGCGAACAGGAAAGTTCGAGGGTGCGGGATGGCGGGTTCGCAAAGATGGTTCACAGGTATGGGTGGAGGTTGTAGTAGCGCCCCTGAAAAGTCCAACAGGTGAACTCAAAGGCTTTGTAAAGGTTGCTCGCGACGCGACGGAGAAGAAGAAGACCGCGGAACTTTTAGAGCGACAGCAGAAAGATCTAATTGAGCTATCGACACCTGTGATGAGCCTCTGGCAAGGCATTCTTGCATTACCGATCGTTGGTACTTTGGATAGTACACGAAGTCAAATTGTGACCGAGCGCTTGCTGCACGGGCTAACTTCCTCGGGCTGCACTGTGGCAATCATTGACATCTCCGGTGTTCCAACCGTTGATACCGTGGTAGCGCAACATCTGATGAAGACTGTAGCGGCTGCACGTCTGATGGGAGCCGACTGCATTATTAGCGGCATTAGACCGGAGATTGCACAAACTATGGTACACCTCGGCATAGATCTGTCGAACGTAAGGACAAAATCGAGCATGGCCAGGGCGCTGGAGGAAGCGATGGCACTGGTAAATGTGCGCGTGGTTCCAATTGGACCGAAGACCGCCGCATCTAGAGGTTACGATCGATGAGCTTTGAAAGAATACCAATTCTCACGATGGGGGAATTTCTGCTGGTCACCATTCAAGGGGAAATGCACGATACGTTGGCTACAACTCTTCAACGGGAGTTGACTGCCAGGGTTGCAACGCAGGGTGCCAGAGGAGTTCTCCTGGACATATCGGGATTGAGCATGGTGGACTCATTCATGGGGCGAATGGTGAGCACCATCGCCTCCATTACGCGGATGATGGACGCAGAGACAGTCGTGGTGGGCATGCAACCGGCCGTTGCGATTACACTTGTCGAAATGGGTCTGACATTGCCCGGGGTATTAACCGCTATGAATGTTGAGAGGGGAATGGAGTTATTACGGGGCCGACTTGGGTTCGCCAGAGAGGATAGCAATGACTACGGTGAGTCGGAACGAGACGCTATCGATTTCTGAAGAAATTGATGTGGTGATGGCCCGGAACAAAGTAAGGCTGTTTGCAAAGGAGGCCGGTCTAGGACTGGTTGATGAAACAAAACTGATCACCGCGGCCAGCGAACTCACGCGTAATATGTTGCTCTACGCAAATGGTGGCACCATCAGTATCGAACATGTTTCCGTTGCGGAAACCGCGGGGGTTCGAATTCGCTTTGAAGACTGCGGACCCGGAATAGTTGATCTGGCGCTGGCCATGACAGATGGATATTCCAGTAATAACGGTCTGGGCTTAGGATTACCCGGTGCGCGTAGACTGGTTGACGAGTTCCAGATAAATACGAAGAAGGGGGAAGGAACGGTGATTGTTGTCACAAAATGGAAAAGATAGTCGGACACATCCATGCACCATATTTAGTGTCTGATACCAGTCATACCGGTCACCTGCGTCGTGCAGTCAGGGATCTCGCGCTGGCAGCAGGACTAAACTCAGAAGCAATCGGCCGAGCAGAAATTGTAGCTACGGAACTGGCTACAAATTTGATAAAACATGTGCCACATGGTGGGGAAGTTTTGCTGGGTTCGTTGGTAATTGACGACATCAGAGGGCTGGAGCTGCTAGCGCTGGACAAAGGACCAGGCATGTCAAATCCAGCACGCATGCTTCAAGACGGCGTTTCTACTGCCGGTAGCATGGGAGGCGGTCTCGGTGCCATCAAACGTTTGTCGGACGAATTCGACATTCATTCACAAATTGGGGGTGGAACTGCCATCCTGGCGAGACTCTGGGAATCCGCCCGGTCTCAGAAATGGAAAGAGAACCGCTTCCAGACAGGAGGGGTAACAGTTCCCCTAGCGGGAGAGCTTGTCTCGGGCGATCGATGGGCGATGCGAAGAGGGGAAGGCACAGCTACAATTATGCTCACAGATGGGCTTGGGCACGGACCTAAAGCAGCTCTGGCTGCCGAAGAATCAATGCGAGTGTTCCTCAGTGCTACCTCGGTTCGACCATTCGATTTGCTTCATCGCCTACATGATGCACTACTTCACACTCAGGGTGCCGCGATAGGAATAGCAGAATTAGATCTAATGCGGGGGGTGGTGACGTACACCGGTATAGGCAACATAGCCGCTCGGATCTGTATGAATGCTGAGACACGAGGCTGTGTATCGATGCCTGGCATAGTTGGATTCCAATTGCATAAAGTACAAGAATTCACCTATCCATGTTCGGAAAACGCAGCACTGTTCATGAACTCGGATGGACTTACGGCTTCAGCCTTGAAATTCCCGGGAGAACTGGCAAGGCATCACGCTTCACTGATAGCAGCTGTATTATATAGAGACGGTCGGCGTGGCACGGATGATGCGATGGTAGTTGTAGCTAAAAGAACGGGAAACCACAATTCGTGAGTATCTCAGCAGGGAAAGTGAGTGTGAGTGAAGAGCAGGACGTAGTCCTGGTCAGACAGTGCACAAAGGAAATCGCGTCGCTTGCAGGGTTGTCGGCACAAGACCAGACTCGACTCGTCACAGCCGTATCAGAAATTGTAAGAAACGCCTTTCAGTATGCAGGGTCAGCCCGAGTGGAAATCGCAATCGATGACCGGGCCGATCAACAATACGTTCTCGTTGTGGTTTGCGATCAAGGTCCGGGAATAGTGAACACCGAAGAGATTCTATCTGGTAGCTCTAAAGCAAAAACAGGCCGCGGCATACTTGCTGCAAGAAGGTTAGTCGATCGATTTTCCATCGAAAGTACACCTGAAACTGGCACGTCTGTTTCGTTAGGCAAGGAGATACCTGTAACAACTGGACTCATTACCCGATCGATGGTCGACGGCTGGATGGAACGCCTCCCCAAAGCACCGGGTAATCTGCTGAAGGAGATTCAGGACCAGCATAAGCAGTTATTGCAAACCCTTGCCGATACACAGAACTACAAACTCGAGCTTGAACGACAGTTGCAGCATGTCCAACAACTCAACAATGAACTTGAGCGGACAAACAAGGGAATCTTCGCCCTGTACAAAGAACTCGATGACAGCAAAATCGACTTAGTCCACAAAACCGAACTACTGGAGCAACAAAGGCAGCAGTTGCAAGAAACCACTCGGCACAAAAGCGAGTTTCTCGCCAATATGAGCCATGAGATACGCACTCCTATGAACGGCGTACTCGGAATGACCGAGGTTCTCCTGAAGAGCGGACTGACAGAAAAGCAACGCGAGTACGCAAACACTATACGCCAAGCTGGTAAAGCTCTCCTCACTGTCATTAACGAGGTTCTCGATTTTTCCAAAATCGAAGCCGGTAAGCTTACCCTGGAACTGATCGAATTCGAACCTGTAAGGCTTGTGGAGGACATAGCAGAGCTGCTTGCCGGTCAAGCCAAACAGAATGGTCTGACATTGCTCACGTTCATAGACCCGGAAATCCCGCTAATCTTGCGTGGTGATCCGGTTCGCATTCGCCAGATCCTTATGAACTTTGTCAGCAACGCAATAAAGTTCTCCGAGCACGGATCGATCGTCATACGGACGGTACTGGAATCAAAATCCAGTAACACAATCCGGTTCTCTGTTACCGACCCTGGCGTCGGTTTGGCAGAGCACGAACTCAACTTGCTTTTCGAACCATTTGTTCAGTCTGAGAGCTCCACCGCTCGCAAATATGGGGGGACAGGGCTGGGGTTAAGTATTTCCAAACGCCTGGTTGAGCTTATGGGCGGAACGCTTGGCGTAAACAGTGTCAAAGGTCATGGCTCCACGTTCTGGTTCTCAGTACCACTTGAGGTAAGCTCGTCTCAATCCGTTAAAGACCTGGCACCTGCTCACTTAGCAGGTTTGAAGGTCCTCATAGTTGATGACGATCGTTCCGCTTGCGAAATATTTCACACTTATGTCTTGTCCTGGGGATTACGAAATGGGGTTGCAACAAATGTTGAGGAAGCCCTGGACTTGCTCCGAAACGCTGCCAAGTCAGATCCTTACGATCTTGCTATCATCGATCTGGTAATGCCAAACATGAGCGGATTGCAATTGGGCAAGATCATCAAAGAAGATGACTCGCTCAAGGGTATGAAAACGATCCTGATAACCGCATTCGATAAACCTGGTGCAGGAGAGGAAGCTATTCTTCTCGGTTTCGATGCGTACCTCACTAAGCCGGCAAGGCAGTCACAGCTTCTCAATGTTATCGCGGCGCTCATCTTCGAATCTCGCAATGATGAAAGACAGAACGAACACAAAGATGAGGGTATTATTCTCACCTCAGCGGAGAATCAACTCAAGAGACGAGAATTAATTCTTCTTGCCGAAGATCATCCTGTCAATCAACAGGTAGGGATCTGGTTTCTCAAGGAACTCGGCTTTGAAGCGCATGTTGCTGAAAGCGGCCGTGAGATTCTTGAAATAATTAAGCACACGCCTTACAGCCTCATCCTCATGGATTGCGAAATGCCTGAAATGGATGGTTTTGAAGCTACTCGGCGCATCCGTAAAATGGAAACGAGAAGCGGCAAACATATCCCGATAGTGGCCATGACTGCGCACGCGATCGAGGGAAGTCGTGAGCAATGTCTGGCTGCGGGCATGGACGATTACATCTCCAAACCGATAGATCCAGATCAACTCAAGTTCATTATGAACAAATGGTTGCCACTGAATGAAGATCTCAGTTCCATCAATCACAACACGTCTCAATCAATTTCGATACTCGATGTTAAATCGCATTTCAATCTCGAAGAACTAAAGGCAAGAGTTGGTGAAGAAGGAGCCATAAAGCTTCTCAAGCTTTTTCAATATCATGCTCCTGTAGATCTGCGTGACATCGCATTGGCGATCAAGCAGTGCGATACTGCACAAATTTCTCATACCGCTCATAAGCTCAACGGATCTCTCACCTCGCTTTGCTCAGAACAATTACCTGCTCTTATGATAAAGCTTGAGGATGCGGCTATCCAAAGGGACTGGCATGAGGTTCATTTATTATTCAAGACATTGGAGAAGTCATTCGCCCAATTAGAGCAACTTATCGACCAGATACTGGAATCAATTGGGGCAAAGAGTTCTGAGGCATAGCCGACTCAAAGATTGTTATTCGTTAATCGGCCCGGGGCTTGCCCGCCGTGCAAGCAGTAGTGACAGGACAAAGGACAAAACTGATACCATTGAGACGATGAACCAGTCGTTCAGGGAAAGATGGGTCGTTTGGAGTACTCCGCTAAGCGGGGGCAGGTAAATTGCGGCAAGAAGCAAGGCGAGTCCAAGAACCGTATTAACTACCATAGGTCGATTGATTCTGATCCCGAAGTTTTGTGATCCCCGGTGGTGATTCACCAGGAACCAGGACCATGACTGCAACAGAAGTGCAGTCGACACGGTGGCAAGAATTACCGTTCTGTCCTCAGGTACTGCATCGCCCTTGCACAAAACGGCAGCCAGCCAGCTCGCTCCCGCGACCAGAAAGGCTCTTGCCACTATTTGCAACATGATCTTGGTTCCCAGTAACTGCTGCGATGGATCTCGAGGGCGTTCATTCATTATGCCGGCCGGGGATCTTTGCATCACGAGCCCAAGTGCGGGAAACACATGCATGATCAGATTCAGCCAGAGTAGTTGCAGCGGAGATAGGGGAAGTCCTTGATCGCATAATACCGGTGCCACTACAACTATTACCGATGCCAGACTCGCCGTTAGTAGATACGCTATTGCGCAAGCGATATTCTTGTAAATACCTCTGCCTTCTTCAATGGCCCTCACAATGGTGGTGAAATTGTCATCGGTGAGAATCATGTCGGACGCCTCACGAGCTAGCGCTGTTCCGCCCTGCCCCATCGCAACTCCAATGTCTGCCTGGCGCAAAGCTGAGGCATCATTTACTCCGTCACCGGTCATGGCAACGATGGCCCCTCCTGTCTGCAGATGGCGTACAATCGAATACTTTGTTTCAGGCTTTACTCTTGCAATAACGGGTGTAGTGTGCAGCAGCGCAGACAGCGCTTCATCTGACATTTTCTCCAACTCGTCACCAATTGGAATCTGCACTTGATCATCGACTAAAATTATGTTGAGTTCCTGCGCGATCGCCTTTGCGGTTGCCGGTTGATCGCCTGTTAGCATCACAATTTGAATACCTGCATTTTGGCAGTGCGCGATAGCTTCCTTCACTCCGATTTTGGGTTGATCCGCCATACCGCTTAGTCCGAGCAAGACAACGTGAGATTCAACTTCATCTCTTTCAGTGCTTAGTGTGGTGCCCAATTCTCGTGAGCCAACGGCCAATACCCTCAGCCCTCTCCGGGCCATCAACTCATTCTGCAAGAGGAACCACGCACGTCTTTCATCATTCAGCGGAGCCACGCCATGACTGGTCAAGTACATGGTTGAGATGTCCAATATTGACTCGGGCGATCCCTTCACGAATGCAACTAGCCCTTTGCTGCTTTGATGAATTGTTGTCATCCTTTTTCGCGCCACATCGAACGGAAGCTCAAGTACTCGCGGGTGTGAACGTTTCTGTTCCTCTTGCTCGACTCCGCCCTTTTTTGCAACGGTAATCAACGCCCCTTCCGTTGGATCACCATGCACATGCCACTCAGCCTCTTCGCTGTGGTTCTCCAGCTTTGCGTCGTTGCACAGAGATGAGGCCTTGAGGAGGCTCTCCAGTACCACATCCGAGCCAACATCAATGCGGATTCCGGATTCTGTGATTTCACCAATCGGCGAATAACCGGTGCCGGATACTTTAAGATTCCTGTTATCGCACACGATGTCGGAAACCGTCATCCGGTTCTGAGTCAAAGTTCCTGTCTTGTCTGTACATATAATGCGAGTACACCCGAGAGTTTCCACTGCACTTAATTTGCGAATCAGGGCACCGAACCGCACCATTCGCTGGGTGCCAATGGCCAGAGCCAGGGTTGCTACAACGGGCAGTCCTTCTGGAATTGCCGCTACCGCCAGTGCCACGCTCGCCTGCAACATCTGCCACGTGTTCTCTTTGTGACAGATCCCGACGAGAAAGACTAAAATGCAGATGACAACCGTTAACACGCTTAACTGCCGACCCAAATGCTCGAGGGACTTTTCCATGGGTGTTGCAGAAACGGCAACCTCGCACAGTTGCACTCCCAATTTTCCTAATCTCGTGCGGCTCCCGGTGGCAACCACGAGGGTCTTTGCGTGTCCTTGCAGTACCAGACTACCCTGGTATGCCATCGCTATTTCCGGCTCATTCTCGATTGCCAGGGGGCTTTTGGAGACCGGAACACTCTCACCGGTCAAGGCAGAAGCATCGACGGTGATAGTGCCGGTGAGTAGCCTGAGGTCGGCAGGGATACGGCACCCGGCTTCTAGTATCAGTAAGTCTCCTGGAACTAGATCTGTGGCCGCAATCTCACTCTCACGTCCGCCTCTTCGCACGCGTGCCAGAGGTCCAGTGAGTGCTTCCAGGGCTTCTAGCGAGACCTTCGCTTTGTATTCAGTCAAAAATCCAACACACGCGTTGATCAAAACAGCCGCGAGAATGGCAAATGCCTGTATGTGCTCCCCTGAAATAATTGATACCATCGAGGCAATGATGAGAATAGCGACAACGGTAGACTTAAATTGATTGAAGAATAACTTGAGACCGGTGGCTGGAGGTTGCTTGCAAATTGCATTTGGTCCGAATTTTTTTAGACGGAGTGCTGCTTGTTCTGAATCTAGCCCCGCGGACTGGTCGGAGCAAAATGCGGAAATTAGTTCCTCCGGCGAGAATGAGGCGACCTTATCCGACGAAATTTCTTCTTCGAGAGCGACCATGTTTTTCTGATTCTCTAGTTGACTTAGTAACGCGCTCGGCATAGCTCTTTGCTCCGGTTCCATTGGTTCAATTGCAGGGGAGGTTTACTCAGAATGCTGAGTTCTGATAAAAAAGGCATGTGGAATGGACTCATCCTTGAGGATGATCGCGCCCCGACCGTGTGAGCCGATTACCACGCAATCAGCGTTCCATGTTTTTGCCACTCCGACAATTTGGTCGCCAGCAGCCCCTGTCAGTACCAGAGCTGACACAGTGGCTCGAGGCAGGGCTCTCCTGAGCTTCTTTGCTGTAGAAGTTACTATTTCGGAAGCCTGATCACAAAGATGTTCAATGGAACATTCATAGTCAACAACGGAAGGCGGATAGATTCGATTGGCAAATGGATCCGCCACGCTGAGAACCTTGAACTCCGTATTATCCGACCACTGTTGACGGGTTATGGAATCTGTTGCCGCTTCGCTGTAGCGAGAGCCGTCGGTCGCAATCAGTATTTTCATTGTTCACCGTCTTTCATTTTGAGATTCAGAACATCACTGAGCGATGTCTGTTCCTTACAATACGGACTGCGCAAGATTTAAGCATCCCTCCGAAGAACTAGAGTGACTTGACGGCTCCGGTGGACTTGTTACCTGACAAATCATCCTGGCGGTTGACAGGGTTCCACCTAAAAGACGTGGTACTTATTGCTTCAGTCTTGCTAGATTGAGAGTCAAATGCGGAGCAATATACTATGACAGAAGATAACCACAACGAAGACCCTCCCGAGCTTACCGCAGAAGAAAGAGGAGAGACGCAAAAGCATCAGATTCGAAATGCGGGCGCGCTGAAGTCGTATTGCTGTCATGATAAACCACATGCGAGTTTTCAACACTGTGGGTGTTTTGCATTGAGCAACCCCTGGTTGCGCAACAAACTGCGCAGACAGCACCACACTCTTGGACTTATTGCATATGTCCGTACCTCAACGGCATCCGATGATTTAAACCAGCAACTGGCCCTCATTGGAGACTACTGCGCTGTTCACGGTTACCACATAACGAAGGTTTTTAAAGACGAGGGCATCCCGTCATCCGGGTTAAGGGAAGCCTTGGATTCACTGGATGAAGCGGCAGGAATTATTGCAGTCGATCTCAATCGATTTGTTGCACATTCATCTGATCGGTTGAGGGAGCTACGCCCGCTAATTCATCATTTCTTTTGTCAATCAACCAAACATCTGATTACTGTCAAGGAGGGTATCGATACACGCTCCCCTGGAGGACAGCTAGCCGCTCTGGACCTCATCGCTGATAATAGGGATGGCTTCCTTTAGTAAGAAGAGGATTCTTTTCCTCAATTCAGTTTCGCTTCACAGACTCGTATTTCCGCCGGCAATAGATCTACCGCGCATGCAATGTCACCATTGTTACACGGCACAGACTTGCAACCTCCACAGCATGGTTGATAACGCATCCCTGAGACGCAGGAGATCAGATATTTATTCCATGGCTTTCATCCGCTTTTAGTAAAGTGAACCTTACGACTTCCCTGGCTGGTCCATCATCATGGAAAAATTCCTCAAGTTTCCCAACGCACGGCTCAGCATGTATAACTTGATCGCCAATTCTGGCTTGAGCGGATCCGAAGCGCTGGTTCAATTTGCCCTTGAGTCGGGGCTGCTTCATAAATGCGGACGAGCTATGGGCGACCTGATAGCCATCGGAGAAGGGTGTCAATGCTTGAGCACTGCAAAGAATGTTTTTCTTGAACACTTTGAAGGAAAAGGGGAAGGCTATTCTACTGCCACTACTTCTTCAGCGCTGGAAGCGTGGCGGATGATTGAAAGAGAGTACGATTCATATATAGAGAGTCGAGATCAATCATCCGCGATCGCACCTGAAGCCGAAGGGTGCGAAGTTACCGGATGTGCACAGGCGTGCATGAACTGTGCACCGGTGCTCCTCGATCTAATTCTTCAGCAAATCAGACGATACACATAATACTTCACGAGGATGATGGACTGCATCATTCCGGTGGAAGACCAAGTCGCGGGAGCTGAGAGTTACGATTCCTCATTACCCTCAGACAGCATAGACGACGTTCGCTAGATCACGGTGTCAAAGGAGCTTTTACCATCGACAACAGCGCAAGTGCCATTGTCGATGGACAGCGTTAGAGTTCAAACGAGAACGTACTACCGGTGCCAGGTGCACTGGAACACCAGATTCTACCTTGATGCGCTTCAATTATCCGGCGGCACAGATACAAGCCCAGGCCCGTGCTGGCATAGTACCGTCCGGTGGAACCGGCTTGCCAAAATCGCTGAAACAACTTGGGCATATTCTCCACCGGAATGCCTTTGCCCGTATCGGTAATGGAAATTGTAGTCTTTTCGTTTGATTGATGCATTGTTACTGTGATTGAACCACCGGAGGGGGTAAATTTCAGAGAATTGTCGATCAGATTCTGGATTACTCTGCGAATCTCAGCTTCGTCGCAGAGAACATCGACTGATTCAGCTGGCAAAACGGCTTTCAGTTCTACACCCTTTTCTTCTGCCAGTGGCATCATTTCAGTAACCATTTGGGTAATGGTAGCTGCCAAATTGCAAGTTCGCATAAAGAGCTCTTTGACACCGCTGTCAAATCGATAAACATCCAGTAGCGTTTGCACTAAGGCGTACAACGAAGTATTGCTTTGAAGAATGGTCTCTAGAACCTCCTTCTGATCGCCGGAGATTGCTCCGAAGTCGCCTTCCAACAAAAAGCGCACGGCTCGATTGGTAGCCGATACGGGAGTTTTGAGATCGTGCGTTAACGTTGCGACAAAGTCTTCACGCTGCTGCTGCAACAGCACCCTATCTGTAGCGTTGGCAAACATTGCCACTAGACCTGATATTTCGCCCGAATCATCTTTCACTGGCCATGTTGCCCAGTCCCAATAGGTGTCGGTGTGGACCGCGGTACTTCCGAAGTTGATTCTTTCAGCCGTTTTCTTTGACGGTTGGGCCGTTGCCAGAACTTCTTCAAAGAGTGCTCGATTAAGGCCCGGCATAAGGTCAAACAAAGATTGTCCGATGATTTGCTCTCCAGGGGCATTCATGATCTCCAGGAACTCATCATTGCAGTGACGACAAACAAAAGTCTGGCTCAAGCTGACAATGCCAACGGGCGCGCTTTCTAGAATGCTCTTTGTTACGCGCTGTTCCGTTTCCAATTCACGAATGGCATCGCGATGCTTCGTAATGGCGGCTTCCTTGGCAGCAATATAACTTTCGATGGCCAGCTCCATGTCAAAGAAAATTATTTTGAGTAACGAACTCAACGTTCGCGAAAGTTTCTCCAAATCCGTTCCATATGCCTTCACCAATATGGGAAGCACCCACCGAAACATACGGTTATAGGCCCCTATGTACCACTTGGGATCTAGCTCGATTTTCTGATGTGTTGAACCGACACGTAGTCGATCCTGGACATATTCAACACCATAATCTCCTTTGGTGAGGCGTTCGAAATAGTGCTTCTGAGCATCTTGTGCGCGCTCTAACGTTTGGGCATCGGGAAAAAATGATTGGGTATCTGCAAAAGCAAGAAAGTGCTGATACATAAAATGAATCAGCTCGTCTGATCTATTTCTTAGCAGTCCGTCTATGTCCTGACGAAGAACCTCTTCGTCTGCGGTGGTCAGTTCTAGCCACGCCTTTCGCCGAGAAATCTCATCCTCGCTAAAAGTGCGTGGCGGAGACGATTGAGAATTCACATTCTTTTGATTCATTTTTTTCTCTGCCATCAGATCTTAATCATCTGCTCACTTCGCAACAGGTTGAGAATATAATTGACCTCCCTATCTTCTCACTCATGCAATGCCAGAACAATCGACAAAAGAAACAGGTCACGTAATCAGAATACTCCTGGTTGAAGATCACGCTCTTACAAGAATGGGGCTTAGAACCGCGCTTAAGCGGGTTCCGGACTTTGAGGTAGCGGGAGAAGCCGTCAACGGTGAACAGGCTGTTATACTGGCAACCGAACTTCAACCTGATGTGATTCTGATGGATGTCGGGATGCCGATTATGGATGGCATTCAAGCTTCGGAACAAATCATTGCAAAAAATCCGAATATCAGGATTGTCATGCTAACACAGCACGATAATGACAGCGATATCTGGGCGTCTCTGGCGGCGGGCGCCTCCGGATATTGTCTTAAGGATGTCGAACCTGACCGACTCTACACCGCTATACGCTCGGTCGCATCAGGAGATACCTGGCTTGACTCGTCTATAGCGAGTCGAGTTCTAAAGCACTATTCGATGCTCGAAAAACCGGCAGCGAGGGAAACAGAACCGGAACGAGAGATAACTTCCGCAATTGAGTCTGTTCGCCCCAAACTCTCCACACCGAAGGTAACATTTGATCGACCGGTGGCTGAACCTCTATCTCCAAGGGAACTTGAAGTCCTCCACCTGATTGTCGACGGTCTCTCTAACCAACAAATTGCCGAAAAGCTCTTCATCTCCCTTGCCACGGCAAAAACACATGTTCGCAATATTTTGAACAAACTTGCGGTAGATGATCGCACTCAGGCCGCAGTCCATGCAATGAGACGGGGTCTCGTTTGACAGAGTTGAAAACCCGTGGCAATTATTTCGGTCCAGGGTCTAGCTTCCCTCTTTTCTCTTCGGCTGACGTTCTACTTTTTCCATTCGATG
>JAKFUT010000034.1 GCA_021732565.1 Candidatus Obscuribacterales bacterium | reverse complement strand
ATTGCAAGGTGCTACAAACGGTACAATTGGTGCACAAGGCGACGACGCCACTGTGATAATGGGCGTAAACACAGCAGGAACTGTGCGGGTGAACAACCTGGCTAATCTGGAAGCTCTGCTCAATATAATTGCAAATCTGGCGGAGATCGCATGCCTGGCTGGCGGAGCCGCCCTGGTGGTGCACGGATGTGCTAACAAGTCTGTAACTTCGCTGGGTAAGGATTTCGAACTTGGACCCGGTGGAAGGATTCTGGCTGGCATACTGCTGGCCGCCAGCGGATTGATAACGCCAGGATTGCTCAACTGGTTTGTTGCATCTGCTCGCGACGCAAACCTTTTTAGCTAACATAATTCGTTTGCTCGGATCAAGAGAGGGTGCACTTGCTAGTGCGCCCTCTCTTTTGATCCGCCTCGAGCTGGAGCAGCAAGCGCCTTCTATGGAACGGATCGCCCGACTGGTCGGTTCTTCACTCAGCTGACGGGTGATTGGTATGGTGACCCCGTTGAAACCACCGGCTTCGAGTCTGACCCGGCTTGGCTCCTTCAGCCTCTAGTTCCCATAGAGATCTCGATTTGCAAAGCGTGCGAGGTCTTCGTTGCGAATTAGTTGTCTGGTGGTCAAGAAATTCTTGATGCGAGCGGTGGTAGACATGACAAATCCCCGCACTTGGCGAAGTTGCCACAGGAGGCGGCTGAAGGCGCGAATGAGGCGCGTGTCGCATTGACTATAAAATCGGGTAATCGAAGTTCGGGGCTTCTACCATGGTGATCGGTAAATTCAGGTTCTCGCAATCAATGTGCCACGTCGTGACTATGGCGGGTACAATCGATTCGAGGGAACCGAGGTCATGTGAAATGGGTGAGCATTGCTCTCGCGGGTTAGTGCTTTTAGAGCAAGGAAAGTTTGATTTAGCTCTTGATTCGTTCCATAAAGAACTAGCAGAAGCGCCCGAGTCTGCCTATACCATTCGCCTTATTTCCTGGTGCTTGCTTGCCTTAGGACGATACCGGGAAGCCCGTGAATGGGCTTTGCGGGCGATTAAACTTGACCCCGCAAATGCGGTTGGCTTTCACATTTTGGGACGGATCCTTTATCGGCGCAGGCTGACGGAAGGGCTGCCTGAGGATGCATTGCGCGCTCTCAAGACGTCAGTCAAGCTTGATCCACGTTACAAAGACAATTATTTTATACTCGGAGAAATTTATGTCGAGGCAGCCGAGTGGCGGATTGCCTTGAAATGGTTAATGGTCGGACTGGAGATTGATCCGAAGAATACCAGTTGCCTTTGTCTGGCTGGATGGTGCAAGTTGCACTTGCACAGAGATTCTGAGGGTATGCAAATGCTTCAGCAAAGTCTGGCTTGTGATCCAAATTTCGAGCGGACTCATTATTATCTTGCGCGACTGGCTGTGATTAAAGGCAACCTGGCTCAGGCGCGCTCACATATGGAACAGGCCAGCAGAATCAATCCGCATTCGGAACTGAACCAGGATTTGGTGTGCGAGATTTTGAAGGCGCACAGTGGGATTTATCAATTTGTTTTGATCACCTTCTTTCGACTGGAGCATGCCTTTGACTGCCATCGCGTGATTTATGTGGCTTTGACAGCCATTTTTGTTGGTGGTGCCTTACCAGCCCTCGGTTTCTGTCCGGCATATTCATTCACCGTATTTGGTATCTTGATATTCTCTGCCGGACTCGGCATGTATGTCTGGCTGAGCCGAACACTGTTCATGTTGTCGCATAGCTCCGCTCGCCACTACTTACCGGCGCACCAGAAGTACAGATTGGGCATTGCGGTGGTCGTGCTTGGTTTTGTGGGCTTGATTTCTGCGCTATGTGCCTGGCAATACTCCACCGAGTCAGACTTAACTGCAAAAATACAGCACGCCATTGAGTTGGAAAGGAAGGGCGACTATTCATCTGCCAGTAATGAGCTGGTTCATATCGTGTCCGGCACCGGTCTAACTGGCCGACATAGCATGTTTGTGGCCGCTGTCAGTGCCGGTGTAAGCATGCAACGTTCCTCAACATCCGATTCTGATTTCGAAGACAGAAAACTCTTCGTGAAATCGCTCTTTCAGGGACTGCTCGAGAAGGTACACGGACTACCGGACACCAACTCCCAAAAACAAGCGGTCTACAACGGTTTTGTCCAATGCCTGCAAAAGATTGGCGCAACTGAGGATGCTAAGCCTCTTCGCAAATACTGTCGCAGCGAGAACTTAACTGGCGGCGGTACCTAGCGTGCACGGATTTTATTTAGACCGAGTGATAGCCATTGCTGCAAATTTTGAGAAGATTGTTCATGACGCATTCCCTACCCTGCTCACGGGAGAAAATTCGAAAAGAATTTCCCGGTGCTTGCTGTGTTAAACCCGAGTTTCTTTTCGGCGAAAAGGAAACTCAGGTTTAAGGCACGACAGAATAAGACCCTCGAGCAATTCAAAATCGCGGTGCCAAAGACAACACTTTCAATTTGAGAGCATGGACTCCCGGCGACTAGTGCACCACAACGCACAGACTGCGCTCTTGCTCTGCCTTGAGCGCTATGGTCAGCACGCCTTCGGGGTGCGGCTGCCCGGCCCGACGGAGAGACAAATAGCTTTGAAGACTGTCATTGATGCATTGCTCGAGGGTAGGATCACACGTAAAGCCTTTCCCGTCGCGGAGCAGGTACGCCGCCACCGCCTGCATCATGCCGTCTTCAAGTTCCTTGGCTTCGGTGAATTGTTCCTTTACCACTCGTTGGACCGCTCGGTGAAGGTTATAGTGCAACGTGCCCTCAGCCGGATACCACTTCTCTTTACTCGTGCGGTAAACCGTGTGGAAATGGTCACGGCGAGCGGTGCTCAGCGCAAGCAGAACTTCCGGTGTTAAAGCAGTTGTCGGGTCGCCGAAGTTCTCACCGCAATGGCAGCGATAAACTGATGGCCCGTAGGTAGTTGCGAAGGGGGGAACCTGCATGTGTTTGTCAGAGTGATCAATCATCTGATATGCCGCGAAGCGCTCGTTGAGAAGTGCGATAACATCACCGGGATCTTCGGAGTCCCACACTGCAAGCAATTCAGGAGACATCGTTAACATGTGGCTTAGCGCGCTCTCGGCCGAATACTGGCGAAGGTTAATCGACAGCATGGCGTGCAGCACGATTGTGATGTCGCGGGGCGTGAGTAGCGTTTCACCCAGGCTGTCCTCAATCCGCCGCCTCGCTGCCGATACGTCAGCTGAAAACGAGGGCCACTGAGTGACCAGACGCCCGCCGTTCAGCTTCGGAATGCCGTGGAAATTATCGTACAACAAATCGAGAAGGGCAATCTGCACCGTATCTGGTGCCTCCTTTTCCGATGCTACTGCTCCTCCTACAAGAACCTTCATCAGGGCTCGCCGCGCTATGGTACGCACCTGCGGCGGTGTCATTCTTCCTTCACGCAGTAGGGTGCGACCAATTAGTGCGACGGTTGTGAAGCACCGCCTCAGTTGCACCATGTCGTTAGTGGCCGCAGAGAAGTATGCGGTCATCGCATCGATCAGTGGCATTGGTCGGCCCATCTCGCTGAATTCCGGCGTGCTTTTGAAGTTGACGAGGCATTGCTTATACAGATATTCCCACGCGTCTCGATGAGTGGTGTTCCGCGACGAATTGAGCATTTCATCAATTACTGCGAAGAACACCAAACGTGCGGCACCGGGAAGGTACTTGCCGCCCAGTAAGCATTTGCAAAGGAGCGCGGTGAACGCCCGTAAGTTGCGATTAATAGACAAATCAACCAGTGGTAGACACTCGACCACAGGTTTGTGCGTGAAAGGGTCGAGTCCCTGATCCAGTATCCAATGACCCATCAACTCCTCATATAGATTATTGGAGAAGATGCAGTTTGACCCGCCTGCACTGAGCGGATCGTTCAGAACGAAGTCGCTGGTATTACGCAGTCCATCCCCAAGTTCCTCAACAGACATGACCAGCCAGGTGGATGATTTCTGGCCTGTGAGATCGCACACACTCTGGAATGCACCGGTGGGATCATACGTAAGCAGGTCCAATTCGGAAGGTTCTTGTTTGCTGTCTTCCTCTTCTACGTGTTCGTCTGACGGCAAAGTCATTGCAGCCAGGAAGCAGGCCGCGTTGCATACATAACGCGCAGATCCGGCTTCATCCCACTGGCAGTAGAGGCGTGTAAATGCTGTGTCTACCATGATAGCGCCAGCCTCTGCCGCGGGGTTACGCACCACTGTAATCAAGTTACCGGCGCTGCCGTAGAGTAGAGGCGTGAAGCCGTGGTGAGCGGTGGCCTTTTCTGTAAGGGAGGCTACTGTTATGCCCTCAAATAGATGTTCGAGCCCGGTGGTAATGAGGTGTGGCTCAAACCCTCGGCGTGAAGGGTCAATTTCGCGAACAACTTTGCCGCCGGGCAAATTTCCCTTCATGTTCAAGTCTTCGCCGAAAAGCCCGGTGAGCAATAGATTGGCGTCAGCGTAATAGGGTTCGTTGTCGCCCCAAAGGTACAATGCACCGCCACGCTGCCAGAACTGACGGATGACGTCAACGTGGTCGGTGTTGAGCATAATTGACGATGTAGAAATCAACCAGAGTTGTCGGGCATCAGCTAACCATTCCGCCAGGTCTTTGGCTGAGCCTGGCTTGGTGCGGCGATCTACGCGAAATCCTTTACGGGTGAAGGCTGCGGTGGGCAAAGAGAAGTTGAAACCTTCGTTTGTATAAAGGTGGAGTACGTGGATTGTGTGTCCTTCAAACGCTCCGTCTACTCCCAGGTCGTACTCAGTGCCCGCGGCATTCCCGTAGCGATCTGTAGTCGCGCCTTCAATGCGCGTACGGCCTGCAAACTCAGTGAAGAGATCCTGCGCGCGGCGGGCACGGTTTGAATACCCTGTGCTGCCGGGGGCGGAAAGGTGCTTTTGACCTATGGCATTTTCAATGCGGGCGAACAGTCGCTCGTGCTGGCGTATAGGTAACTCTGCACGAAGTTCTGCTATACGGGTCAGCAACGGAGGAAGTGCGTTTGGATCCGCAGCGTTCGCGTAGACCTTTTCTTTAAGTGTTTGAAGCTCGGGGCAGGTGTGTTCGGGTGACAGCCGATTTTTGGCTTCCGCGACCGCCTGTCGCAGCTTATTCAGTTCAGTATCGGCATCAGGACCGGTAGATAGTTCTTCCAGGAGTTCTCGCCAGGTTTCTCCATCAATTAAATTCTCGAGCCCCTCGCTGGAACTTATGCACTTCAAAACTTCAATGATTGCCATGAGAAATTCTCCCTGGAACGGCAAGCGGCTGCGCCACCTTGACGATCAGCTTAGCCAAGCCGTCGGTGGACTTGCGGATAGTTGCTCATTGTATCAACCTTATACCGGTTCGTGCTGCAGCCTACCTCCGCAAATGCGAAGTCGGTGTATTCGTGCACCGGGTAATCATTTTAGTTGGGATCTACGAGATCAGCAAAATATCGGGAAGTATTTTCCAGGGTCAATCTTGCAACATTCGTGCAACTATTCTCGAATACTATTAAGAGGTGAAGCAACCGTGGGGCACAACTCATAGTCAAATTTGGATACGTTGTCGCTCGTTCCCCTTCCCGACGTATCTAACGACTTAAGTCTAGCCCAAGTGCATGGTAGCTACCTCAGGGATACTGCCGACTTTCTCCCCGATTCTGCATTGTTCCTGTTATAAAATCAATTCCACAGCGTCATTTGATTTGTGACGCTGTGGAATTATTTTTGAGGCGTGGCAATTGGAAAAACAGTTTGGCGTGATTTTGCAATATTTTTCCAATAAACCGTGTTGTAGTATCCTGCTTGTGAAGCAGCCGGCAAGAATCTGGTCCTCCCGTATTGATGCTTTCGTTCACCTCTCTCTCTAACGAAGTGAGCATTTGTCCGGGACCCTCGGTTGCGGTGCGGTAGCGATGTTGCAGAAGAGAATCCCTCTCCCAATCCCTGTTCTGCAGAGTCGCTGATAACAAAATCAAATCCGCAGCGTCAATTATCGACGCTGCGGATTTGATTGTTCCGCGGTTAGTATATGTTGTCCGCCATATAGCTGATGCTGCCCAAGGCGAATCTGAACTGGCCAGGTAATTGCGTCGTCAGTTTCAAGTGTGAACATAGCGGTTATGCCTTTGACGGCGAAGTGTTGAACAAGAGCGTGCAGATAATCGTGCAAGCGCTGACGATGAGAGGCAAGAATCAGACTCTGACTTACATCTTTCGAACTTGGCAGCGGTCTTTCGAATGTGTGTATGCTGACGTATTTGGCTACTGCAAGAGCCGGAAGCAAGGCTGTGACTCGTCCACAAGCTTCTGGCGAGGGATGCCGTTCGCGCTCCGGGCTCTGCTTCGCAGGTGGCTGAGCCGTAATTCGGCGCAGCGAGCAAGGCTGTCTTCATTGCAAGCGGGGCATTGTTCGTGTCTGGAGGAGAGTTCATCTCAATAACAATATCCGGGTAATCTGCTGGTTCCACTGGTTTATAGAGGTCGAAACCCGCTATCATGTATAGGTGCCAAAGGCGATTATCGAACTTTTCTCTTGGGTGAGTCACACCGTTAATGGTGAGCTAACGCGAACTGCAAATTGCCTCTTTGAAGTAACTCGCACCTGAAAATAGGGTTTTCGAATGGCTTGCTTCGGAACAAAACATACAGTGTCTATTGGGTTTTGGTGAGGCTGTTTCATGTCCAGGATGTCCAGGATGTTGTTTGGTGAAACTCAGGAAAGTCGCTGGCAACAAGATTTTGGTCTTATGGAAGACACCGTAAGAACCCATGTTAGAACATTGCGACAAAAAATAGACGCAGACGGGTGTACCTCTGTTACTACAGTGGGTGATCCGGGATATAAGACTGAACGCAGACAAGAAAGTGCCATAGATAAGCGTTCGAATTTTTCTTTTTTTCTTCACCTGGTTTTCACATTGCGCTCGAATGCTGTGAGATTGGTCATAAGGCAGCTTTGATTCACTGAAATCCGTGATCATATATCGTTTGCTTTTCTTTATCGCTTCACTGATTGATACCGAATATGGTGATTGCGAATTCTAAATTGCAGTTGCTAGAATCGAAAATTCACTTTAACCCTGTTTTCACATTGCAGATGGTGTAATGACTTCAGTTGCAGCAACAGGTTCCGATTTCTCAATCAGGAACTGAGGTGGCAGACCAATTCAGGCGGTTGCATTGCTGGCTTTAAGCGGCTGAAGCAACCACCAGACTTATACAAGAAGTACCCAGGTGATAAGGATGATTCATAAAACACTTTTCTCAGCGGCATTGTTACCGGCTGCGATACTGACACTATCCATGGTGCCCGCAGTAAATGCTCAAGAAATAGTGGAAACTAGTTCTATAACGGCATGCTGCGCAATGTTCGACATTGATTCCAACGCTGCAGGGCTAACAGCCAAACAACGGGCAGTGATTGTTCAACATAGCCTTGACAAGGCTTTGCTTGAGGCTCTCGATCGCAGCCCCGGCGCGGTTCGTGTTGAGGTGATTCAGCGTAACCCGACTGTAACTCTAGACCATCACGTTATTGTCACTGCTGACGACAATAGCGCAAAGCGCAATCGGCTTTCTTCGATGGAACTTGCTGAAAAATGGGCAGACAGTATTCGCGCCTGTTTAGCTGACTCCGCCGCCATCGACAAGTACCTCGTTATGCTGACCGGAAGATATCCGGTTAAAGCTGTGGCTCTTGGTGTGATGAATCGCGACGATATTGCTGTTCTAACCACCGGGGCAATGCTGCCGATTGATCTGGTAACTCCGATATCTTCAGCTACCGCAAGAGTGGGCGATCGCATCGAGGCTGTTGTTAGCCATGATGTGCCTTTGCGAACTTCATTTGCAACCTATTTACCCGCTGGAACAGTTGTTATAGGTCAGGTAGAGAACGCCCTGGATTATCTACCCACCAAATTTGCAGGCAAAGACGCGTTTACCGTTAACTTCTTCGAAATGCGAACACCCGATGGAAAGAGAATACCGATTGATGCCCATGTATATGGAGCGATAAACTCCTGGCGGCAGATTGCAATTAAGCCAGTAGCCGCTCAGTGCTGTGGCAATGGCAACACTATCAAGGATATGAACCTGGTAGGCGTGAAGGTTGTTCCCTGTAAAGGTTACATCGTAGGAAGTTGGAAGGGCGTGCCGATGGAAACTCCGTCATGGGACGACAATCTGTATCCGCGTCTTGTTTTCAAAAGACAGACCACACCGATAGTGGTTCCTGCAGGCGAACAGATGATGCTTCAGTTCTCTGCAACAACAGTTATAGCCGTCGCCGGTCGATCGTTCTAGGCTAGTCCGAGGCGAGAGGCATTCCACAGACATTTATATAAGAAGGCAAATCAATAATGACCAAGAATATTCTAGCAGTAATTCTCCTGAGCGCTCTGTTCGTGGGTCTCACGGGTGGGCAGCCGGCAAATGCAGGCTTTGCAAAAGGTGATTGTGTCACCATGGCCGGTGTATCAGTCTTTAAAATGGCAAGTGCCGATGGCTTTTCCAGCGAACACCGCGCTTGGCTGGCTCAGGACGCATTAGACAACGCTCTCGTGCTTGCATCTAACCGTACTCCTTCGGCAGTGACTGTAGGAAGAGAAAACGGGGCTGTAATCATCTCCCTGGATGGACGCCGCGTGGCAACAGTTGATGCGAACAGCGCTCAACAGGCTCAATTGTCGGTAGATGCCCTTGCTCAGCAGTGGGCAAAATCAGTGGAGAGCTTTCTCGCCAACACTGAGCGTACCGCAGCGTATGTAGCATCGTTGAAACATGATCAGCATGTCGATTCGTTTGTTGCCAAAGTAGAACGAACAATGTATGCGCCTGCCGGAATGTCATTTCAAGTGAAATTGACCAGTGCACTTGCCAGTGCGAGTTTCAAGGAAGGCGACACAGTAGAAGGCACTGTCAGTAGCGATGTTCCGCTTGGACACTATGTAATTCCTGCCGGAGCGCTAGTAACAGGACGTGTGGTTGAGGGTGACCAGGACAACTTCGGCATTCGTTTTCAGACCATCAAAGGCTCAGATGGACGAGTGTTTGCGATCGATGGTGTCATTACAAACCAGTTCCCGTTTGCCAGTGAGGGACCGCACACAGTGTGCACATACGCCATTCCTTCAGGCATGGCTAATGGAGTTCCGCTGGTCGCCGGAAGAATTCCCGCTGGCATAGGCATCGGCACCAGAGAATCAAACGATTCGAACTTTCTCGTTTTTCACCGCAACACAGCAGACACGCTGGTAGCGGGCAAGCTTCTTCTTCTTCAAATGGAATCTACTTCCCCTGTTGCAGTTTTGCTGCGCGAGAAGATGATTTAGGCGCTAATCGCCGACCGGAATTTTACAGTTTATATTCGCCAATACTGGCGATAAAGTTAGAGAGATGATTATGAATACGCAAATTAAAGTAACACTATCGACAATGCTGCTCACCTCGTTGAGTTTCATGCTCACGCCGCCGGTTCAGGCGGAGAGCGCGAGCAGTATTATTCGCAGTGTTCTAGGAAACAACACTTCCTACTATGATTACAACCAGGGAGGGTACAACAGTCCTGCCAGTGCTGCACAATCTCAGACCATGTTGAATTTGGAAACGAAGAGAGCTCAATTAGAGGAACAAATTTCACAAGCCGTCTCGAACGGTCGCATGAACGGGCAGCAGGCAAATGCTCTTCACTACCGATTGAACTCGAATGCGAACTTGCAAAACAGTTACGCAAATGACGGTAACCTCACATTTGCCGAGGCACAGTCACTGTTGAGCGTTTTAACCGACATCGACGCATCGGTACAATCTACAATCAGTGCCTATCCATCCTTCGCGAACAATCATCAACATAGTGAATATTTTGTGGCAGGACATCGCCAAGGGCATTGGGGTAATACTCAGCAGAATACCTCATACAATATAGATCGCTTACAGAGCGAGATCTTGCAAAAACTTCAAGAGGGAAGGTCTGATCGTCAGCTCAGCGCGTCGGAGTATAACGGGTTCAAGAGAGAATACGACAGTATCGGAAACAGTGAAATACAGATGCGCGGCGACGGTCAGTTATCGTTCAGGGAGAGCAACAGTTTGCAAGATCGTCTAACCGATCTCAGCGCTTCCATCAGTCGAGAAATGCAAAATGGCAATAGATGGTCGGGTAGCACTGGCAACCGGAACGGGTACTCCTGGCGTTAAAACTGCGAATCGCTAATGTTACCGGTGCTTGAACTGATTCAGATCGTCATTCACTTCTTCAAACCACCGGCCTCGGATTCGTGCCAGCAATCAGTAGACGATAGTGTTGTTTTGGAAAGACAAATAGGGATAGTAGAAAATATGAACAAAACACAACAACTCATCGTCTTCTTTGGCCTGATTCTTGTGGCTGCGATGGGTGCTTATCCACCCTGGATGTATGTTGATGATGAGAAGGTAGCCCATCCCATGGGGTATGCTCCGATCTGGAAGCCACCAGTCGTGGTGCAACGAGATTCTGCCAATATACTCGGTTTCAAATTACAGCTGGATGTGCAAACACAGGCTGCAAACAATATAGATATGTACAGATTGCTTATGCAGATTGCGATACTATCCGCGGTGACGGGTGGAGCTGTTCTTCTGTTAAGGCGCACGCCAGCACTAGCTGCAGTATAACGGAGGAATTAGTTCATGAAATCATATCTGATGCGCCTGGCGCTCATTTCCATTGCCTTTTACTTTATTTTCCCAATGATTCCCGGAATACAGTTTCACGGAAATTTCCTTCACGCGATTGGCGTGGGTGTGTTCTTCGCGTTTCTTGGCTGGGTAGTCGAATCGCTGGCAATTGCCCTTAGTGCGATTCTCACAATCGGCACGTTTGGGATGGCGCTACTGGTGCTCATTCCCGCGTGGCTGTTCGGATTTTTTCTGCTTCCGGCGTTTGTCCTGAGGTATCTGGCTGATATTATGCCGGGCTCGCTCTCCTTTACCGGGTGGGAGCCCGCTATATGGGGAGGATTAGTGATGCTCGTCATTGGTATAGCAACCAGTGGACCTGTTCACGAGAAGACCAGGCGAGTGTCTCGTGACTCGACGTCGATTGCGTCTAATTAGAATTTAGAGAGCCTGTCTTCGGGCGTTCAAGTGCTCGCCGTCTCGCTGTTGTTAATGAGGATTGTTTCAGCCGTGGTTTGAGTTGATTGACTATAAATCGCTCAAACGTACTGGCTCCAAATGGATTAGGTTTCCGCTATGAAGCGGAGGAGTTGTTATGAGTCTTTTAGGGATTATTTGTTATTTAGTGGTCGCTGCAACGTGTGCGTTCATTGCCGAAAGATGTGTACCAGGAGTTATTCCTGGAGGATTTTTTACATCGGCGATTGTTGGAATTATTGGCGGCTGGGTGGGTGGTGCTTTAATCGGACACCTTGGTCCGGATCTAGCTGGCGTCGCTCTTGTGCCATGCATTGTTGGTTCTGCTCTTCTGGTCTTTGGACTTTCATTTTGTAGCAGAGGCTTTAGGGGCCGGAATGCCGGACTCTAAAAAATTATCGGGGACTCGATCACAGGCATAACCGTGAGTGACTCGACTTACATCCGTAAGTCCAGAGTGAAAAGAGAACTGGTCCCTACACGTTTGTCTGTTAGTTGGCTTACCTAAGGCACTCGACGCTTTGAATTCGATTGCGCGAGCATGTATGTTAGTGGTTTCCGGAATGATTGCACCGCTGCGGCGCAGACGTAAGAATCGCTGTGTTTATGGAACCTGTGATCGAGTATCCAATGAGCGTGTGATCTCTCCCTTTTCGGTTCTGTCCTGTCGCTGATACACGATACAAAATCAAATCCGCGGAGTCAGGTTTTTGTGACGTTGCGGATTTGACTTCCCCTCGGTGCCAATCGAGCGCTGGAGTGCTGGTAAACGCCTTCATGTCGGCGGGGCATTTATGCTACGCCGGGCCCATTCCTGGAATTGCGAACATTCTGTTGGTCAGGTCTATTTTATGCTTGCCAGTATCTTGTCGACCTCAACTTGCTGTATTCTTGCCAGTTTTGAGCTCTTCGCGACGGCCGCAATTTCGCTGCGAAGGTCAAGCAGCATTGTTCTTGCTTTCAGCGGATTAGTTTTTAGCACAGCGCGGGCTAGAGCGCGGCTCGCGATTGAATGCATGACCAGTTGCCTTGGTGTTCCAGTTCGTCTCACGTGAACACAAACCTCCTCGAGCTTAGACAATTGATCCATCAGAACATAGAGGTCACACAATGCAGAAAACGACCCGTTGTCTGCACCGTAAATGTCTGGCTCGCACATGCGAAGCAGCTCGTTTGCTTCCACATCCTTTCCTTGCCCATGCAGTAGTGCTGCGAGCTTCAATCGATAGGTCCGTGTCCATCTTTCAGGCAGCGTTTCAGTACAATTTGAAAGCTCCTTTAAGGAGGCAACATCTCGCTCTGCAGCCAAGATGTTAACAATGATGCCGAATGACCAACCGTCGAGCAAGAGTGTGGGATGTTTCTTTAACTCGGGCAAAAGTCTCTTTAATTCATTGTTCTGTCCTGCTCGCCTGAGTCCGTCCGCCAGGAACGATCCGGACAGAATGGTTAACGAATTTTTGTAGTCCGCCTTCTTTCGCCTGTCGTACTCCTGCCGCAACCTAGCTAGTGCGCCCTGCTCAAGATACAAAGTATAACGAAGCGCCGTTGGCATGAGATCGAGTGCCTTTCCCTCTTTTCTTGAGATCTCGTCTGTTAACATTCTCGATGGTCCAATTTTCTGCGAACACGCCAGAACACGAGCCAAACGAAGACCAAACTCACTTGCAGTGGCTCGCTTGGTTTTCACGGTATGACGATATAGCGTGGAAGATGCAGTGTAGTCACAGGTAAGGTCATAGACGTTCTGTAACAACTGCGCTTGGTGATCGTCCCAGTCTAAGAAGAGCTGGTCTCTTAATTCCTTTGTCACAGCATCAGCCGACGGATCCCCGGTCCCCGCCAGGCAAAGTGCCAGATAGCACTTAATTAAAGTTGCTGCCTTCCTTTCACCGTCTGTAGTTCTTAGTAAGTCTTGTAAGGCATGAGAATCGCCCCTGCGAGCATATATACTGCAAAGCAGCTCAATATCAAGAGCCGAACTTGTCAATTCCTTGACGGTGAACTTTTTGGCCCACGCCAACACGATGTCCGTGTTTTCTTCCTCTCCAATGAGATCAAGGAGATTAGCCAATTTAGTGCCGACCATAAAACGGTCTCTCCGTGGTACTGTAGAATCGTTCTTGATGAGATCGAACAGCTTTTGCCAGCCCGCGCGATCTGCTTCAACATCGAAGACAGCGACGATATTGTTGAGGACCAATTGTGCTCGAAACCAATCTCGCTCTTGTGTTAGTTCGTTGACGATCCGGCTAGCATCGCGGCGCTTGCCCAATCGCTCATAGTCCCACGCTAAAGCGCTTCTAGCCTCCAAGCGAACAGCTGTCGAAAAGCATTTCGAATTGTTGAAGAACGACTCAATTTCGTGTAAACCATCTGCGTCGCCACGTTGAAAGTAAATTTGTTCGAGCAGGCGCAGTGCCTCGCTATCTGTTTTATAAGCCTCCAAACTCTTCAATCGTTGAATTAAAGTACGTTCAAGATTTATGTCCGGAGCCGATGTGAGCACGATCAAACTTGACTTGGCGAGCATAATTTTCAAACCTTTGGAAATGTTCGCTTGGTCCCATACCTCAGCTATCAAATGCTGTAATGAAATAGGATCCCTGTTAATTTGAGCAATGCCTATCATTGGCACGATGGCGGCGTCAAATCGCCAATCTGGGTGTTTCTGTACTTCGCGAATAATCTCGTTAGCTTCTGCTACTTTTCCCCAAGTGACCAATGCCAAGGCGTATCGGCTACCAATTTCCAACGGCGTAGTATCCGAAGCATCACATTTCAATTTGAGCTTCTTATAAAGATTGAAAAAGGAAGCATTGTCGTGATGTCGTTCGCACAGCCCACTTTGCAGCACTGCTACCGATCGATAATTTCCGGTTGATTCCACTAGCGGCTCGATTTCCTTGAGCAAGTTTTCGGCTTCGTGATCGCGTTGTCGTGCAATCAATGCAGTCGCCAACTGCAGGCCGATTGCACCCCGGACAACGGTACTAGCTGTGGCCAGGGACTTAGCGCGATCGTAGATATTCTGCAGCGCTGGCAGGTCATTCTTCGAAAAATAAAGCACACCCAACTGAGTCAGCACTCCTTCATCATCTTTTACTTTAGACTGTATCACTTGACCCAATATCTTATCGCTGTAGTTGGATTCTCCGAGAGACCACAAAATTCTAGCAATCTCCGCGGCCACTGCAAGTCGCTCTGCGGGCGCAAGATTATTGTCCGCCCATTCTCTTTGAAAAAGTTGCTTGAGTGCGCTGCGGTCGGCTCGCGTTTCGTAAATTCGGCACAGTTGGTGAAGCACTGGGGGGTCATCCCAAATAGAGCTTGCAAGAGCTTCTTGGGCCCAGTACGCATCTTGGTCTGCGTGGAGCGGATCCCTAAATGCCAGCCAGAGCTTTGCTCGAATTCTATCTTTTTCGGGTAAACCGTTGGGGCTCGTCAAAAACGTTCGCAACGAGTTAAGATCGCTTTGATGCTCAAGTGCATTGCATATACTTATAGCAAGTTGCTGGTTTTGCCAGTGCGAACGAAGTCTATTTGCCAGAATCCCGGCTGCCGAATTCTTGTGATCATAAGCCAACGTGTTCATTAGCAACGTGCCAATTAGCGGGTGCAGATTAGCGAGCGGCTTCGTTGGTTCCGATTCTTCGAAAAAAAGGCGCAACGACTTTTTTTCGTCTCGGTAGGCATAGAGAAGAGAGGGAAGTTGCGGATCTGCGAGCCACGGGGCAGGCTCGTGCCGAACCAAAGTCATTATTAGTTCCGCGGGGATCAATATCTGGTCGGCGGAAAGCGATGTAATTATTTCTCGAACTTTGGCTCCTCTGACGCCCTTGTCCACTGCCTGTTTGATTTCGCTCAAATACTCATTTCTTCCCGCTGTCGGATCTAAATCATAGAGAAAACGACCTCGGAGTATGGGGCAAAGTATTTTTTGCTCCGAATTACTTTTCCGATTAGCTACGATGGCATCAAGCAATTTCATACATTGAATTGACGATTGCTTTCCTCTCTCCGCAACGGGAATTGCCCCGAATGAACACATAAAAGGAACAAGAACATCATTTGCTAATCCATCGCCTTCTGCTAGTGTTTGCAAAATAGGAAACTTGGATGAAAGTAGGCTCGCACGCTCTCCATAGTGTCCCGGTGATAGGTAATTACTGTGCTGGACGGCTAGGATAACGTTTTTTCGCAATCCCTCTGTAGTGTTTTCAGGAGGAAGTTTAAGTGCTTCGGCACAAAACTCATCGGCTGATTTAGAATTACCGGTATTCCTCTCGTGCTCGATCAAAAAAAGACAAACATCACGGCGTACACTTGCTGAAGACGAGCGAGCCAACAATGTTTTCAGTTGCGTTGTTATCGACTTCACGTCAGACAGTGGATCAGCCATTTGACAGCTCAGACTTCGTAGCTTGTCCATCTCAATCTGGGAAGCGGGTATCCCTGACTTGGTCTTTGCGAGAATCAGCGCATCGAAAGCAGCGGCGATACATTTGCAGTCTCCAGAATTGATAGCCTTTCCTGTTGCCGAGCATAGCTTTGCCACGATTTCGGGATACCTGCGCTTAAATGTAGCCTTATCCTTTGTCTCTACGGCATCCGCATTGTCCATATTTTCTTCCACCGTAAATTGGTGGCAGACATTTGCGATCAAAGCCGGGTTCCCCCTATTAGAGATCGCATAGTCAAGTCTCTCCGTGAATTTGAATAGCTGTTCGCCAGGGGAGGCATTTTGCTGAAGTTTTGTGTGAACGAAAAAGGCTATGCAACCGCAAGCCAGAAGAAGAAAAACTATCACACCCACTAATCCGGTCTGACTCTTCGTTACGCTCGATGCGACCAGGCGTAAACTTGTCGACACGTCACCCGAGAGTGCCATCTTCAAATCTTGCGCTGTCTGAAACCTATCTTCGGGTTTGAGTGCCAAGCATTTGTAAGTTGCGGCTCTTAAGTACCTGGGGACACTATTGGGCAGTTCGTTGAACTGTCCGTGTTTAATGCGTACGGCACTGGCAATAATCGACTCTTCCAGAAATGGCGGTACTCCTGCGATTGCTCTGTAGATAACACAGCCCAAAGAAAAAATGTCAGAGCGAGCATCAATGTTATCCACTTCGCAATGCTCGGGACTGATATAACCATGACTGCCAAGCCAGACGTCCGATATTGTGAGCTGCTGGTCTGTCTCCAATATTCTTACAATACCGAAGTCCATAACCTTTACATCAAGTTGAGTACCTGTCCTGAAAATCATGACATTGCTGGGCTTGATATCGCGATGGACCACACCTTGTTCATGAATGGCAGTTAGTCCGTCACAAACCTGAATAAAAACATCGCGCAATTCATCCCAGCTGAACTCGCCTTGTTGTAGAGCATCTTCCAGGGTGAGTCCTGGAAGCAATTCCATAACAAGGTAAGGAGCGCCATCTTCACAGACTCCCCAAGAATAGATGGCGGGAACTCGGGGATGGTTTATCGCAGCCAGAGTCCGACATTCTCTTTCAAAACGTTTGGCCGATGTGTGGGAGCCGGGACGGAGAATTTTTACGGCCACTTCACGGTGAAGCTGTATATCCATAGCCCGATAGACAACGCCCATTCCACCAGCGCCTAGCTCGGCTTCCAGCCGGAAGCGCCCGCCGATCAGGGAGCCGAGTTGTGCAAGTGGCATGGAAGAGAGCGCTCAAAACCATCTGGTGATTCATGTATGCCCAAAATGGAGGTAGATGAAGCTTAACTGGCGCTGTTCACAGCTCGAAACACCGGCTTTGGGACACCGGGCTCTCGAAGCTTCGAGCAGGTCCAATATTTTGGCTCCCGTTTTTTGTTGGGCTAAACCGGTCGAAGCCGGAGACAGTGCGGAAACCGAGTGCCACGCCATTTGCTAAGCAAGCGAGGTAGCAGTCTTACTTTCCGTGACTGGAGAAAGCGTGCCGTGGTTTCTTTGGCATGGCTTGCGGCCTTAAGGGACGCTGGTCTGTCGGCAAGCCAAGGGGAATAATCCTTCAATCGCGCTAGCTCCATGCCAAATGTCCCGGAGGGCAACGCCTTCCGGGCAATTGGCATGGAGCATCGATGAATTAAAATGAGGGGTGGGCAAAAGCTTAACCATGCACCGCACAGATTCGTGGGCAACCACAAAACGTCGATCGGGAGGAATATAATCCTCTCGAAGGAGCAATGGTTTGAGCTGATGGTTCTATTGCGAGACGAGGCTCCGCTTTTTGTAAGCATCTAGAATCCACAGACACGCATGAAAATCACCCATCAGATCTTCGATCTGGTCGTCTGTGACTTTGCCCTCTTTGAGGATTTCAATTACTTTGTCGTCGCATGCCACTTCATCATGATCAAAGGCGCTAAGCAACGCATCTCGCCACAGGCTGTGTGTTGTTGTTCCGTCGTCTCCCTGACCGGTCTTTTGTGCAAACTGTTTGAAGATGTCTGCTGTCTTTTCACTAAGATCTTTCATTACTTCTACTTTCTCCGCCATTCGAAAATAAACATATCACGAGAGCACGTTTGCCCGACAGTCAACGTAAAGCGAGGTGACAAGTGCAACGGACCATATTGCCAGGGTCGTAGCGCTTTACTTCGCTTTGAAGTAAAGGATCATCATCCCCAAGCTTCCAATCACGATGTTAGGGAGCCACGCAGCAATCATGGGATCGAGACGACCTGATTCACCTAAGGCACCGGATGAAGATTGCAGCGCGTAATAGATGAACACTATAACCGCACTATAAATGAGACCCAAGTTGCTGCGAGATCTGCGAGCGAGCAACCCCAGCGGAGCTCCAGCCAACGCCACAATGAGGCAGGCAAGCGGTTGGGAGATCTTCTGGTGGAACCGCACGAGAAGATCATTGCTCAGTCCATTTCCTCGTTTCATAATGTCCATGTAAGCAGTAAGCTCGCTAATGCTCATGTCTTTGGGCGCCACTTTTTGCGTTTGCAGAAGTGACTGCGCGTTCTTGATGCCTGGAACCACTAGGTTTTCGAATTTCATGATGCGAGTTATATCGCTGTCTCCGGCAAGTACGTATGTTCGGCCTTTCTCCAGAGTCCATTGGCTGTCAGTACACTTGCCTGTGGCAGCACTGATGATTTGCCCGAGTTTGTTGCGCGTGAAATCCAGAATAATTACATTGAAAATGGCTTGCCCGTTATAGAAGCCTATGTAGAAAATACGGTTTAGACTCAGGTCCTTACCGCGTTCCAGGTAAGTGAAATTTGCCTGGCCTACCGGAAGATCACTCTTATACAGCGCCCGAAATTCTAATTGTTTCGCGTTCCTGTTGGCGTAGGGTACGATGGTTTCGTTGATGCCAAAGCTAACGATGCTCGTAATGAGCCCGAACATTAGCGGTGCGATCATGATTCGGTAAAAACTTACTCCGCTTGTGCGCAGTGCGAGCAGTTCGGATTCTGCCGATAACCGATTGAATACAATTAGTGTGCCAAGCAAAACGCCGATAGGAATGGTCATCACGATGATTTCGGGCAAATGGAGCCCGATGATCATCAATGCTTGATCTATTGGTACTCCGGCCTTGGTGACCAGGTTGAAAACTGTCTTGAGCTGATCCGCACCAAACCACACACCGGTGACAACTCCAATACCAAACAACAATGGTTGCCAGAATTCGTTGGCGATATAGCGATCTACAAGCTTGGTGCCGATCATAAAGCGAAATCTCCGCCCGGTTGTAATCTCATCGCTTACTTAGCCTTGAAGTACAGGATTACGAGCCCCAGTGTGCCGATGACGATGTTAGGAAGCCATGCGGCGACAATTGGATCTATTCGACCGGATTCTCCCAATGAACCGGATGTAGTTTGTAGAGCATAGTAGATGAATACGATTACCGCACTGTAGATAAAGCCCATGTTGCCCCGCGATCTGCGGGCCAACAAACCCAACGGAGCGCCAGCTAAAGCTACGATCAAACACGCTAGCGGTTGTGAGAATTTCTGATGGTACCGAACAATGAGGTCGTTCGTTATGCCCTTGCCCTTTCTCATTATCTCCATGTGTGTAGCCAGTTCGTGAATGCTCATGTCCTTCGGTGGCACTTTCTGCGTATCCAGCAAAGTTTGTGCACTCTTAACACCGGGAATAACCAGCTTATCGAACTTCAGTACGCGGGTAATATCGGTGTCTCCGGAAAGTACATAGGTTCTTCCGCTGCGCAGAATCCATTCTCCATGATTCCATAAGCCGCTTGCAGCGCTTATGACTTGCACAAGTTTCGGACGAGTAAAGTCCAAAATAATGACGTTGGAGATGGTCTTTCCATTGTAAAAACCGATGTAGAAGATGCGGCTGAGATTCAGATCTTTTCCGCGTTCCAAATAAGTAAAGTTTGCCTGGCCAATCGGTAGATCGCCCTTGTATAAGGCGAGAAACTCCAGTTTCTTTGCTGTTCTGTTGGCCATGGGCACCAGATATTCGTTAATTCCGAAACTGGCCATACTGGTTACGACACCGAAGAGCAGCGGTGCAAGCATAATTCGATAAAAGCTGACTCCGCTGGTTCGCAGAGCAAGCAATTCTGATTCTCCCGATAAGCGGTTAAACACCAGTAGTGTTCCCAGCAACACGCCAATCGGAATGGTCATCACAATGATTTCAGGTAAATGAAGACCGATGATCATGAATGCCAGGTTGAGTGGCACCCCTGATTTCATGATCAAGTTGAAAATCATTTTGAGCTGATCTGCGCCGAACCATACACCGGTAACAATACCGATACCAAATAGCAATGGTTGCCAGAACTCGTTCGCTATGTAGCGATCGAGTAGCTTCATACCGATCATAAGGCGAAATCCTCGCCGAGATATTGTTTGCGCGCAACAGTGCTGCTTGCAACCTCTCGAGAAGTGCCTGAAACAAGAATCTTGCCGTGGTCAATCAAATAAGCGCGGTCTGTGATTTTTAGTGTGGCACGCGGGTTGTGGTCGGTGAGTAGAACTCCAAGACCCCATTCATCGCGCAGGCGCCGAATCAATCCTTGAATATCCGAGATCGATATAGGGTCGACACCAGTAAACGGTTCGTCGAGCAAAATGAATTTGGGTTCGGAAGCGAGGCACCGTGCTATCTCAAGACGGCGGCGTTCTCCCCCTGATAGTTGCACGGCAACTGTATGTTCAAGGTGTTCCAGCCCGAAGTCTTTAAGCAATTGCTGAATTCGAATTTTTTGCTGCTTTCGATTGCGTCCCATTAGTTCAAGAATGACGCGAATGTTGTCTCCGACGGAGAGCTTTCGAAAGATAGATGCTTCCTGCGGCAAATAGCCTACGCCCAGGCGAGCGCGCATGTGAATCGCCATTTTGGAGATATTCTTACCTTCAAGGGTGATGGTGCCTTTTTCAGGCTTCACCAGACCCAGTACCATGTCGAAACTGGTTGTTTTGCCGGCTCCGTTTCGTCCCAGCAATCCAACTACTTCGCCTTTCTCCACGTTAAAGCTGACGCCGTCAACTACGCGCCGACCGGAGTACGACTTCTGAATGTTCTCGATTATGAGGCTCATAGGTCAGATCGGTCTCCTTGGGTCTAGCTTCCGTTGCTCAGGTTTTTGTTGGTCTTCCGGGGTGGACTTGCGATTCTCTGCCATTCGTTCTTTGGTCGACTGTGGCACAGGCGTTGCGTTTTGTGTTTCCTTACCCGGCGCCTGCAATATAAATGCACGCGAGTTGCCGTGTGCCACCACTCGATGCTCGTCAACGATAAACGTTATGGCGTCTGCTATCCAACGGCGACCGGGCTGAGTAATTTGTGAACGGCCTGTGAAGTAAATCTTGTCTGCCTTGCCCTCAGGCGTACGGGTCATAATCATCTGCGGACCGATGCCGATGCTGTCTCCAGAGATAACCTTGACGTTGCCTCGCGCAGTCATTCTGCCTGTTTCGCGGCTCATGTCCTGGGCATCGGAGACAATATAGATTGGTTTGTCGCTGTCGCTGTCGAAAAGTGGCTTGGCCTGCACAGCGCCCGGTAGTGTCTTAGCATTAGCCGGAGCCGCGAGAATATCCATCGCTGTCGGTCCTTCCGGTTTTTTTGCTCCTTCCTTCTTCTCTTGTATAACCTTCGACCTCACATTGCCTGATGCTTGCAGACGCTTCGTTGTGAGTGAATAAGTCATTTGATCGGCTTGTGTCGTATTCTTGTTTTGTGTGGCTACGACAGTGCCAGTGAAAACTGCTGTTTCCGGCTTGTTGTTGGTGCCGTATACAAGTTGCAGTTTGTCGGAATGCACCACAATGTCTCCGTGTACAACTTTCACGTGGCCCATTGCGTCAAATTTTCCCGTTGCCTGATCGTATTCTTGACGATCTGAATCCGTAATGATTTTCTCGCCCTTCTTCACGCCGAGGTCTGCGCCGGCAGACTTGGTACCCGGTGCTGGTGCGGCCGCAACTGGTTTCGGCGGAGTGTCCGGGGTAGGCGTGTCGGCTATACCGGCTACTTCCTCCTCGGGCGGTGGCGCAACGGCCGCCGCTTCTGGTTGCTTTTTCTCTTTCTCCGCTTCGGCTTCGCCTTCCACTTCGGAATGTGCGTGACCCACCGCAATTATCTTCTGAGCTGCAAGTTCGAACGTAAGCATTTCTGCATCAATGCGACTTGTGCCCTGATTCAATCGCGGGTGACCGGTAAAAACGGCTCTATTTGGCTCCCCGGAGGCGTCCTTATAGAGGGTGGCCATAGGAGCAAAAATTATGCTGTCCTTGTAGAGAACTCGAACATTTCCCTTTGCGATTACTTGCTCGCCGCAGAATTCCTGTTCGTTCGCTGTAATGTCAATCGGTCCACTGGCGGCTGGCGCAGCAGGGGCTTGCCCCAGCGCGGCGCCTGCCCCTGTCAAAATTAACTGGGTGGCGATAATTATGGAACTGATTGTTGGATTTACCTTATTCATTTTGGCAACTCGTAGGACTGCTCAGACACCTGATTTAACGTTGATAATTGCATGGGTATTTCCCACGACTTTTACTTTGCTGATTCCGCCTTTATCAATCGTTCCAGTGGCTGTGTGACCTGTCACCTTGGCTACTTCGGACCACTCGATGATAACACCACCGGAAGCCAAGAACTGATTCTTTTTAGTTAATTCGACGGTGTCAGCGTCGAACTGGCTCTTGCCAGCATCGGTCTCACAGTGCACTCTGTCTTTGTTTTGGCACATCAACTTGACGTAGCGCGTCTCCTGATTGGCGATACCTTTCGGTGCAGTGATGCGCATCTTGACATTGGGTCCGTCGAAATATTCCACAGTTACTTTGTCAAGCGAAACGTCTTTATTGTTCGGAGCGAGCTTACCCTTGGCTGAAGTAAGTTGCCACCGAATGTGGTTAAAGTCATCGAGTTCTTTAAGCTGGTAGTTGTTAACGACAATTCCTTCTAAAGTCGGATTTTCTTTCTGTTCCTTCTGATAATTCTGCACTTCAATATTCGCTTGTTGTTGCGAGTAATAGAAGAACCAGGCGATTACAGCCGGAATTGACAACGCGCCAACGAATTTGACGAAGCTGCGAAGATGCGAGTTGTGAATGATGGCGAGGGTCATTGAGGTTTAGAATCCCATTGCTCTAAGTGCTACTGCTCGCGAAACATAATTTACTGACTCTTTCAAATTCCCTTGTTTTAGATAACCCTCTCCAAGGAAGAAATAGGCCGCTGGATTATTAGGATATTGATCCTTGCAATGTGTCCATGTTTTCATGGCGTCGTCGAGATTGCCTGAATATTCTTCCTTCAAGTGTGCCCGGTAAACAAGTGACCACACGTCATCCGGCTTTCGCGCCAGCAGATCATCCAACTTCTTCACTGCCAGCTCGTAACACTTTTTTATTTGAGGAAGATCCGCAGGGTCTACTTTGTCAAGCATCGAAGGAATTGCGATGCCGGTGGTATTTCCCTGGGCGGCGGAGCTAAGCGAATTCATCAATTTTCCGAGATCTGCAGAAGTTGATTTTCCTGCGAAGTTTATTCCTGGTATCACAGCCGGTGTCGGCTTAGCGGCCACTGCAGGTTTTTGATTTGCGGGAGGTGCCGGGTTGGAGGGTTGCCCCTTATCTGCCGTTGCGGAAGCTGTTTTCCCGTCTCCACCGGTCGCGTCTGTTGCAACCTTCACTTGAGACGGATCTGGATTTGCGGCTTTCCAAATAGCGACCATTTGAGAATGCTTTGCCAGTAGATAGGCCTTCATGTAATAGGCCCACGCCAACTGATAACGCACTCGATTGTCGTCTGGATAATTTTTCAGCATATCTTCGTAAGCGGTGATCATCTTATCGAAATAAGCAAAACTGTTGGGACCACCCTTTGTTTGGGCCAGTTTTTTTGCTGCCTTCACTTCTTTGAGGGCCTCTTCCACACGGCTGGTGCGCGTGAGTGCCACTGCTAGCAAGAATCTTGCTTCGGGGCTATCCGGATATGCTTCCACCTGCTTTCTGGCCAGTTCGACATCGTCGGTGGGCACCAGGTCTTCCGTTTTTGTTGTTATAGTCAGCTCTTCGCCGGGTTTGTATCGAACCCGAGGCTTAGCTGTTTGAGCGGTGGCGTCGGGTGTGGGCGAGGAACTTGCCGTTGCGCCCGTGAAGGGGACACTGTTAGACGGTGAACTCGTGGCGGCACCGGAGGTGCTGGAAGATGCCGGGGGCTGGCTTGTAGATGCAGTTGTTGTCGAACCGCTCACGGTGCCCGCTCCGCCAGGTGCGGCCGATGTGGTGTTGACTGTATTGGTCGATGATTCTGTTCCATTTATAAGCGGTTTGCCAGATGCGGGTGCCGGCGAAGATGCATTTGCCCGGGATGTTTTGGAAGTCGGTGCAGCTGCTGGAGCGCGCGATGTGGCGGTGGCATTCGACATGGAACTAGTGGTTGCATTGGTGCGGATGCCGGCTGCGGTATCAGCAGTAGTGGCAGATAAAGATGTGGATACACCTTTGGTGGCAGAGCCAGTGCCGTCGACTGGTGCTGCTTGTAGCGACGCGCAGGGTGATAACGACCCGGCCACCGCAAGGGCAATAAGCAACCCTGGATTTAAGCTGGCCATTGGACTACCTCTCTTTCTGTTGGTGCTAGAGTTTGCGTTTTCTGCTTCGCTTTTCGTTGCAGGCGCGACTCGCAGAGGGAACCCGAGCTTGCCATGAGCCGAGTTCGCTTTATGATACCAGACGGGGCCAGGTAGTCATTGGTTGCGTATCAGGCTGTTGATTTTGATAAGAATAGTTTCGCGGGAGTCAAGGCCGGGCACATCGATGAATCGCTATCAGCCGCAATAGATCCCGGTTTCGACAGTGCAAATGTAAGTGACACCGGCGCCTTTGTTCAAATCACTCTCACATGAATCAATTTTCATTCATCTGTTGATGATTGATTATGAGCGAACCGACTTCCAGCAACGATGACACGATAAATTTGGGATCTGCCTTAGACAGATGTTCGGCGGTATGAATTCCGGTGGTTACTCCGATCGCATCAACACCTGCACTACGTGCCATTTCGAGATCGAATGTGCTGTCGCCGATAACTACCGTTTCTGACAATGGTACTCCGAGTTTCTCAACTGTAATCTGCACCGATTCCGGATCAGGTTTGTGATGAGTGACATCTTGTGCGCCGACGACCATTTCAAAATAATTGGATAGCTTATGAAAATCCAATACTGCTTCGACCAGGTGACGTCGTTTTGAAGTGGCAATCGTCATCAATATTCCTGCTTCCCTCAAAGATCTGAGCATTGCCTCCAGTCCTGGAAACAGGGGGCATATCGCGACTGCTTTATGGTCGTAAATGTCTCTATATCGCTGAGTGACCTCCTCATGAAATTCATGAGGATGATCGGGAAAAAGAATTTCAATTTGACGCAATAGTGGAATGCCAATCAAGTGCTTCCACAATTCGAGTGTTTGAGGGGTGAATTGATACTCATTGACGACATCGATCATCACGTCTACGATGCCTGGCGCTGAATCGACCAGGGTGCCGTCAAAGTCAAAAATGGCTAGCTTGTACAACTGGGTTCACTCACTCTCTTACATGATTCTATGAGTTGTTTGAATCGGTTGAACAGATATGCTGAATCTCGCGGACCAGGGCTCGATTCCGGGTGATATTGCACACAGAAGATCGGTAGATCTTTGTGCTTGAATCCTTCAACGCTGTCGTCGTTCAAATTCAAGTGAGTTAGTTCAAGACTGGAAGGCAAGCTATTACTGTCAACTGCAAAACCATGATTTTGACAGGTGATCTCTATTTTTCCTGTCAGTAAATCTTTCACCGGTTGGTTTCCGCCTCGATGTCCGAATTTCAATTTGTAGGTGGTGGCGCCCAGGGCGATTGCCAGGAGTTGATGACCCAGGCAAATACCGAAGATTGGCAGTTTTGACTCTATCAGTTTTGCTAGCTCGCCCACAATATCCGTGCAAGCTGCCGGATCCCCGGGACCGTTTGAGAGAAAAATGCCATCGGGATTGAGCGCGAGTACTGCCGCTGCGGGGGTACTTGCCGGCAAGACCGTCAGGCGCAATCCTCGCGCACACAGGTTGCGCAAGATATTTTGTTTGACGCCGTAATCAAGCACGGCTACATGGTAGTCGCCGGTGCCAAGTTGATAGGGCTCCTTTGTCGACACTTCACCGGTAAAGTCTGCACCTGTCATCAAAGGCGAATTCGCTGCTACCGTAACGAGTTCGGCAGGATCGAGTACCTCAGTTGAGATGGCGCACCGCATGGCGCCCTTATCCCGAATATGCCTGGTGATAGCTCTTGTGTCTACGTCGGATATACCGGGAACGTCGTATTGTTTCAAGAACTGGCTCAGCGACCCGGTTGCTCTCCACGAGCTGGTACGGCGGCTCAGATGGCGAACGATCAGCCCTCTGGCAAAGATGCCGGAGGATTCCATATCGGAGGCATTAACTCCATAATTGCCAATTTCAGGACAGGTTAGAGTGATTATCTGTCCTGCATAGCTGGGGTCGGTGAGAATTTCCTGGTAACCGGTGAAGCTGGTGTTGAATACTAATTCGCCGGTTCTAGTGCCGGGGGCGCCGAAACTACTTCCCGAAAAGGTCCTGCCATCTTCTAAGGCGAGCAGACATGGTGGATGGCCCTGTTCAATTTGCATGTAATGTCATTGGGTTGCTGGAGGATATATCCTGGCACTGAGGCCTGGCTGCCCGTCGAACCAGTGTCTACAGGAGCGATTCCGATTATACATGCACTGACGGCACTAACGCCTGTTCTTCTTTACTTCGTTGTTGCAATTGCTTTACGGGTTGGAGACTTTTAAGTTTTCCCTCCATCTACAGTTGTATTCCGTCGACATCTGCATGCCTGGCGGGCTGACAGAGATCAGGCGGTAAGCAGGGCTCATTTAAAGTGATCACCAACTCTGTAGAATTAGGGCAATTCAACTGGAAAGGCGCAAACCTCAATAAATGAACGACAGTCAATATTTTGCCAACATTCAGTATCTGCTGCCTCACTTCATAGTGATCGCCGGCATTGTGCTTGCAGCGCTGTGGAACCTTTTCTCTCCTCGATCGAAGCATGTGGTTCCCCTCGTCAGCCTCGGAGCACTCATCCTTGCTTTTATTCAGTTTGCGGGTCAATTTAATTTGGAGACCGCAGACCTCTTCCACAAGCTTTATACGTTCGACAAACTCTCTGTTCTCTTTGGGGCTTTGTCTTGTGCTGTTGGCATCATTGTGGTTCTCATGAGCATGGGCTACGAACGAAAGTTCGGTCCCAACAAAGGCGAATACTACGCGACTCTGCTTACGGCCACGGTTTCGGTCATGTTTCTTGCCGGCACCACCGACCTTATTATGCTATTTGTCGCTCTTGAAACGCTTACTATATGTTGTGTGCTGCTATCGGGTTTTTCCAAGCGAGATATCAAGAGCAACGAAGCGTCGCTCAAGTATCTATTGTCCACAGCAGCTACCACCGCGACTTTTATGTACGGTCTCTCATTCCTTTACGGATTGACAGGAAGCACCAACTTTTTCGAGATACAGAACAAGCTGTATACGTCTGCTCAGTCGCCGTCACTGGTTTGCATTGTGTTGCTGATCTTGTTGCTCAGCGTTATCGGATTCAAGCTTTCCATGGTGCCTTTCCACATGTGGACACCAGACGTCTATGAGGGAGCACCCACACCTGTAACTGCGTTCTTGTCCATCGGTTCCAAACTCGGTGGCATTGTTGTTGCGCTGAGACTGCTGACCTATGTGTTTGTCGATCTCAGTAACAATCGTTTGCCGTACTTCGATTGGATTCCAATAGTAGGATTTCTCGCGATTCTTTCGATGGTCTTCGGCAATCTGATTGCCCTCAATCAGACATCTGTTAAGCGCATGTTGGCATATTCTTCCATCGCGCACGTAGGCTATTTCCTCATCGGTCTTTGCGGTAACACCAGAGACAGCATCGCAACTATGGTGTTCTACACCATAGTGTATGGATTCATGAATCTCGGGGCCTTCACGGCAGCAACGATGATTGAGAATGAACTGGGCACCGACAACATGAACGATTGGTCTGGATTGATTCGCAAACGTCCATGGGTATCGATTGCCATGGGAGTGTGCTTATTGAACCTGGCCGGATTACCCGTTCCTCCTGCTGGATTTCTCGCTAAGTTCTTTGTGTTCTATTCGGGTTTACAAATAACGGGCGATTACGGGGTTCCTCTCGGACCGGTTCTGGTAGGAATGGGTTTATTAACATCGATTCCAGCGGTGTTTTATTACACCCGTGTTGCCATCAAAATGATCGTGAAGGAGCCGTCTGCACTGGTAGACGCGTTGCCTGAACGACGAATGTTGCTGCCAGACTCACAAGTCGGACCGATATTGGCTATGGCGGTGAGTTTAATTGGCATCATTGTTTGCAGCACTCAGGTAACACCACTGATGGCGATTTCAGTGAGTGCCGTGGGCTCCATTGAACGAACAAACAACATTTCGCTTCAAAGACACGATGTCGTGGGCTCGCTGCCAAGCACCGTACCCGATCGATAATTGGTGCAACGTTCACGAATAAGCGAAGCGTCCGGGAGAGGGCATTGTGTCAAGGCGAGGCACGATGCGAATGCCGACAATGTTTACGTCACACACAGCCAGGCAGGCCAGACGCCTGCGCTCCCGGGATAGCGTGCTCTCATCAACGTTGAAGAAAATAAGTGTCGAGCCAGGAGCAATTCTTGGCTTGTTCTTTTTGATCATGGTATTGACGGCATTCTTCTGGCCTACACTAGTGGGCAGAGCTGACTTCTATCTTTCAGATATATCATATTATTTTCAGCCGTTTTGCACTTTCATGCGGCACAGCTGTCAGGATGGCCGCTTTCCTTTGTGGAATCCATATATGTATTGCGGAATGAGTCAGGTGGCGGTGCCGTCGCCAGGGCTGTTCTATCCGCCGACCTGGTTACTTGTCTGGGCTCCGTTCAGTTGCGGGTTGGCACTATATATGATGCTCCACCAGTTAATTGCTGCCGTGGGTGCATGGTTACTGGTTTGCGATTGCGGCCGAGGCAAAGTGGCGGCGGCGGTTGCTTCATCTATATGCGCGCTGGGCGGGTACATGTTTGCGCTAAGCAGCAATTTCACGCTAATGGCCAGTGCTGCATGGATTCCCATGTGTATATGTATTGTTCTGCGAATTGATGAGGAATTCGCTTTGTTCAATATTTGCCAGGTGGCGCTCGCTTCGATTTCCGTGGCTCTGATGGTCGCCGCTGGACGACCGGAAGTCGGAGCTCCCGCCATGATATTGCTGGGGTTCTGTGCGGTGTGGCCGCTAGTTGGTGCGTGGCGAAGTCGCGAGGTTGAGAAAAAAACGGCCGTTAAGAAGTTTTTGCTGAGAGCTTTGCCACTGGTTTTTGCTATCGGTTTAACTACACCGGTGACCTTGCCAGCTCTCGAATGGGCTCGGGTTTCACCAAGATCGCATGGAATGGAAACGCAGTTCGTTTTTACGTGGAGCACTAACTGGTACGATTTTCTCGGACTTGTCTTGAACAATCCGATGGGAGACTTGTTGGAGCTACCCAATAAGTATCGCAATCTGGTTACCAGCAGAGTGGGTTACCTGCCGTTTCTTAGCAGTGCATATGTCGGGCCTGTGGCGCTAACACTAGCCTTTTGGGGAATGTTCGACAATAAGTGGCGAGAACGGTGGTTTGCGCTTTTTCTTTTCTGTGGTTTCTGTTTGATGGCCGCAGGTAACTACACTCCATTTGCTCCTGCTTTAGTAAAGGCATCTTCGATACTCACTGCTTTTCGGTACCCCGTAAAGCTGATTATCTTTCCGGTTATGTTCATGGGGCTGTCGGCCAGTGCCGGTGCTCAGTTACTGATGGACAAAAAATTGCCGAAGGCACCGATCATAGTTATGTCACTGATATGGGTCGCAACACTGCTTGTCGGGCTGGCTATGATTTTTTGTCCCGGATTGTGGTTCATTTTTGGACCCTGGAAGCAGCCGGCACTGATCAACGAATCGCAAGTCTTGTTTGGCTGGAGCATGGTCAAGGCCGCTTTGATTGCATTGGGATTTTGCTCCGTCGCCCTCGGTTATGCGAGTTACAAATTACCTCGAGTGTATTGCGCCACATTAATGCTGGTATTGCTAGTGGTGCCGCTGCTCGTCTCTGCCTACCAATTCTGTCGTCACTGGGCTCCAGTTGTGGAGTCTGAGTCGTCGAAAGGTCTTGTGCAAACAGGCTACTTTGAATTCAAGTCGCCAGTAGCCGAGAAGCTGCGCGATGAACTCGGCGAGAATCGGCGATTCTTGAGTCTTTATTTTGATCCACTTGTGGTACCACCCTGGTGTCAGTATTCCAAGGCATGGTCTCATGATGAGAAATTCTATGAATACGCCAGGCAATTGTTGTTACCCAATACCCATGTTGCTCAACGGGTGCGTCATGCTAATGGATACGAAGCAGCTGAAACAACAGAATACAAGCAGTTCTTCAAAGCAGCATACGCCACGTGTAGCCAAAATCACAAAGCAAAGGATAAGGTTACGGACCTGGGCATTGCCCGGTTCTGTTCACTGACAGCGACGAACATAGTTGTGACGCAGCTCTTCGAGCGGGCACCGACAGAAGCCGCCAAGCCTCCGCTGACAGCGCAGCTTGACGCACGATACTTTGTACTGCGGAGCGACGATAGGCTCGATAATGTGCGTTTTTATGATGTTTTAAATGCTGCCCCGCGATGTCGATTTGCAAGACAAGTGCAAGTAGTGCCCAATGTCGATCAGGCGCGCACGGAAATACTGACCGGAAAAATTGCAGACAACACATTGCCATACCTGGCCGTGTTTGCTGAAAACGATTGCAAAACAATGTCTGAGTCGATTCGAAAGAGACTGAGCGAGATTCCCGATCTGCCTGCAATAGGAAGTCCAAAGTATAAAGCTGAGGCATCAAAGTATGCAGATTTATATGACGCCAGTGCGGACTTGCAGCTTGACAGAGACGCGGAATTGACGATTAAAACTCGGAATCTGCAACCAGGAATTCTCTTACTCTCGGATCATTGCTATCCTGGCTGGAAGGCTCGCGTTGACGGGCACGATGCAGCGATTATGCGTGCCAATGTATTTTGCAGAGCAGTGGAAGTACCCGCCGGAGAGCACACCGTCAGTTTTAGCTACCAACCGCAGAGCCTTCAAGCCGGTGGCATTGTGGCCTCTTCAACCATCGCGATTATAGGATTGTTGTTGGGGTTAGCGGCAGTGAAAAAACGGGCAGACCAGCCCGAGTAGTACTACATGCATGCAACTAATATGTAGTCGGGTCGTCGGTTGATCGGCAATGAGAATTGTAGTTTCAGTGAAGTGTTTGAAACTGAGTGCAAAGAGCAACCGGCATTGCGACTGTCGTCATCGAACATCGATGTAGTCGAGCCAGGGCCACAGCGGCCAATGATATCGTTGAGATCTCCAACTAACTGAATAAACCGTTCCCGGGCTTCTGCCACGAACCTGCTTGAGCCGCCGCCAAATAGTCAACCTGAATCGCAGCCTACACTACTAGAAGACAAGAAGAATCTTGGTTCATCTCAGGAAGCTCTTGAAGTTGTGAGTCTATTCAGAAACAACTAGACCGCTCGCCGAGCGATCACCAATTCTATTTTTGCATCTGCGAGATTCTGAAGGCCAGCCGATCATCTTTGGACGGCCAGCCCTCTCACTTTTGGCAGGTGCAAGACAATTCGCCATTCGATGCGATAGCAGAGTCTGATTCTTTTCGTTTGGGCGACGTATAAATCATCCGCATGCACTTTATGGCAACAAGTCATTCTCTAAGCACGATCGCCGCACTGATGATGGTGACAACGGCAGGCCTGAGTTTCGTGATTATCCTTGTCTTTTGCTTGAGCAGCACTTTTCTCGCAGAGTTCGCTGCAATAAGTGTTCGTCGGAGTCGTCGGGCAGGCACATCCCTCATGCGCGCATCTCTTGACTGGAGGAGTAGGGGAATTTGTCATACGATTTAGCCTCTAATGCGGTCACAAAAGCACTATACCTGGTATCCGTCAAAAATCCGATAGGGATCAGCCACGATATAAGCGAAGGAACAGGGGCATGTACCCGTCGAGGTCCTGAATTGACGGCACCCATCGTGGTCAATGTTTTTTTGTAGGCTTTAACGGAAATTGCAAATCGAGGTTTGCGTGTTCACCGGTTCCTTAGCTGAGAGCGTTAAGAGGGAATATCGTTCGAGGTTTCGTCGAAGTAATGAGACATATAGTGCAACGCTATTGCAACGCCATGACTTCTATGATCGGTACGAAACGCGACAGGAATCAAGCACGTTTCTTTGCAACGAAAGATCTCTTGGAAAGATTCGAGCTAGACAACTTCCAGGACCGTCAAAAGCCTCAAAGGAGATCTTTGGACAGAGCTAGTTTTCTCCGGTCTCAGGCACTAAAGAATGGTTAATTGCGACGAGTCAAATCAACGGGAATTATCGCCGGAACAAACCTGGTGGGCCGAAAAGAGAGGCGGATCTCGAGTTTCGGTGCAGGGTCGTTGAATCTCAATTCGGGTCTGAGTGCCTCCAAGGGAGTAGGCTTAGTCGTGAACCCATTTCCTGGAATTTCGCTAAATAGACCGCTAACATCACTGCAATTTTCGTCGACCGCCCAACTTCGTTCCCACCATGGAATCTCTCCTTGGTGGGAAAATACGTTGTGCTCTTCACCCATTACTTCATGGTCTCCAATATATCTTCGTTCACGCGGAAGACGGAATTCTCGGGGACCCGCTGGAGATTCCATTGAGCCGCTTCGATCAATTAATCGGATGACATTGCCTGAAACAGTCTCGACAGGCTTTAGTTGACTGGCCTCAATGGTGAACGTCATCGGAACCTTGCCCGCCAATCGCAAACCACCATAGCCAGCAAGGCACATCAGGGGATAATCCACCAGGGCTGATCCGGCATACTTGCCCACCGTTTCCTTGTTCGACTCAAGCCGCTCGGCAGAGGACCAGGTGTCAGCCATTGCATTAAGGGTTGGAATGCCACGACGGATAACATCACCGGTCATCATGAGTCCGAATCCCCACGTGGCAACTCGTGCTCCAGTTGCCCACTTACCACCGGCTCGCCCGGCTAGATTGAGTCCAGCTCCTAGCGCTCCACAGATGGACAGGTCGACTACCGTCTCTTTCACATGGTCGGTCATGTAGGAGAGGCGGTCAACTACTCCGCTTACAAGACCGTCTCTCAAGAGTTCGGACTCGCGCTGTAGCTTGGAATAGGCGGTGTCTTCGCTGAGGGCAGTTGTGAGCAGTCGACTCTCTACATTGTCTGACAAATTCCGCTCTCCTATATCGCAATTGACTAAGTTCTTCAAATAATGACTGAAAAGCTTATGAATGAAATTCGTGATTTGCCCAAATGGGGTGACAAATACGGGTCAATATTTCAGAGCTTCTGTGCTGCGAAATATCTGCAAAATATTTACTGTAATAGCTCTCTCAACCATGATGGCTGGCGGAAGCGACGGGGGATTCGTTGTATGCGGCATTGTTGGATTACCATTTTGAATCCCGAGATGAACTTGCCTGCAGCATCGCTACTCCATTATCAGGAATTCTTCCTGGCAAAATTTATTGGTGTTACTCTATCGGGGGCTTTGGTTCTTCGACTAGAATGACGTTCGGCACCTCGGTTTAGTATTTTTGGAGTACATATGAGCGAGCAAGATTTCCTCCTGTGCATAGGCGTTAACACCGGCAATTCATTGGATGCGGCTGACGTGGTATTAACAAAGTTCGGAGTGGATGGATCTATCGCTGATTTGGATGCATTCAGCGAACCAATGCCTGACAGCCTTGCAGACAGACTTCGCCGTTTTAGAACCGCTGTTGTGGATTCGCTCGGAGATATGGACGCGGCGGTTCGTTGTTACGAACAGCGCGCAGTCGAAGCTAATTCCAGCACGTTCTCCGTTGATGAACTTGTAGCTGACTTCACGCTATATGTTTCTGGTGCAGTCAAAGAGTTAGTAAGGCGTACGACTGAGAGTGCGGGAAAGCCATATTCTGTGGACCTGATAGGATTTCATGGACAGACATGTGCTCACCAACCACCTTCGATTTCGCGATCACGGGAGACCGCTTATACGCTTCAGATAGGTGACGGAGAGTTGTTAGCAACTGACACGGGAATTCCGGTCGTTTTTGATTTCCGTTCGGACGATCTTATGAACGGTGGAGAGGCCGCTCCTCTGGCACCCGGTCACCATGAGCATCTCTCTCGCCATCTGAAGGATCGTGGTAAATTTCCGATTGCATTTTGCAATGCTGGAAACACCGGGAATATCAGCGTTATAACGGAGTCTCCAGGCAGAGGCGCTGTCGTTTCTGGTTGGGATGTTGGCCCGTTCAACGACTATCCGGACAAATTGATGCAAGGCGAACGTGCCGAACCGTGCGACTTTGGTGGCAAAATCGGTGCACAAGGAAGGGTAAATGCTGATCTTCTAAGACTGCTTTTCGATCACGGAGCTGTGACAGACAATGGAGATAATTACTTGCTTCAGCCTCCACCAAAGTCATCGGACCCGCAATGGTACCGCTTGTTGCCGGAGCTGCTAGGCCAAGCTCCTGTCGGTGCAAATCCGTTGTCCTTTGAAGATAGGTTGAGAACAGCAGAATATTTCGCGGCTTACGTCTATTTCTATTCATTAAAGTGGATCGCAACCGAGCTTCTAATTCCGACTTGCTTTGCGCTGTGCGGTGGTGGCTGGAACAATCCGATTTCGCGGGGGCACTTTGAACAGCTGTTGGCAGGCAACTTTGATGAGCACCCGGTGTTGCCTGAACACAAAGATGCCTTTGCACAGATCGCCCAACGGTTGCGTAGCAGCAGCCAGCCGGTGGAGGTGGCTCTGGCAGACGAATTTGGCTTTAGTGGTCAATACATGGAAGCGCGACTCTTTGCTGATGCCGCGGTGTGTCGCATCATGGGCGAGCCTTTCAGTCGCCCCGAGACGACAGGGTGTTTGACGCCGACGGTGCTTGGAATTCTCCGTTTTCCGGACAACAACCCGGAACTTGCATCGGAAAATTTGAAACACTGGCTGTCAAAATATCGCAGTGCGAATCTTACGTTGGACAAGCCAGGCGTATTTGATCGACGATGGAGCCGAGCTGCTTGTGGTTGGAATGCTCGCACCAAATTGGGAGTTTCCGCGACATAAAAACATTCAATTACAAAGGTCGCTCAAAGAATCAACGATTATGGTATCGAATCACCCCAGCGTCCTGAATGCCCGAAGCTCATGTCCATGAAGGGCTAAGCCTGGTTGACCGACAGCACTTGCTCCTTCGCGTACGATCTCCCACTTCATGCTGCTATGATGCGCCCCCGCAACTTTAAACAACTCGTCGCGTTCGGTCATTGGCTTGCTCAGTGTGAGAGTTCGAGAAACTCTTGCCAAGTAATCGAATGATGCACAGACATTTCTGGAGTCTGTCATGCACATTCTATATTCAGAAGAATGTGCATCGATATCTACTTGATTTTCTCTGCATTGCATGAGCATCCCCTAAGCTGATGGGCACGAATTTTGTTGCAGTTTCTCTAGTTGGGGTGGCTCAGATAATGTTTAATGGGAGCGTCAGGATTTTCGTCGCAGTTTCCAGGATGAGGAAAGAGAATGACTCCACTTGGCACCTTCTTTCGAAGCCGAACAGGCATGTACACGCTTCTGGCTGTGTTCCTTGTGCTTTGCGGATTCGGTATTACCTCAGCAATGCTGCAAGCGAACAAGGGCGAGCAACAAACCTCGAAGACTGTAACTGCGGTTAAAGATGCGGCAACCCCAATCGAGGATTCCGCGACGGATAAGAATCTGACAACAGTACAAGGTCAATCAGATGGCAGAGTGGGGCTAGTTGACGAACCGGATGCCGCCGACAATGGGAACGCTACAAGTGTAAATTCCCGTCCTTCGTCCCCGGCGGTGAAAACCGGCAAACGAATTGCATATAAGTTTCCTCCTGTCAGAGTGCACTCAACTCGCCACCCGGGAGTACCGAGCGGGGATGGCTTACTGGGTGGCGGCGAGTTCGGACCTCCCGATTTGTCATCTACCACCCCGTTGCGGCGCAATGGTTCACATGACGTTGAGGAGTGGTTTGGCAGTAAGAAGCGAATTCTGTCTGTTCCAAAGGGCTAAATTCTCATCCTGCCGAATGACATCCCCGAGATACGGATCTTAAAATAAGTGAACGCTGACTGTGGCATTGAGGCGTTACCAACATAAATGTCTGCCCGGCCGAAATCCAATTCAAAAGCAACCACTTCAAACAGAGGGAAAGGGAGCGTTAAGAAGGAACAACAGCCTTATTTTAGCCATGTGCCAGTCCGATGCTGCCTATTGGAAGCATTATGATCGATTGTTACCCGCACATTATGGTTGGTCTGTTGCTATAATTCACTAAATCAAGCCCTCGTAGTTCAGGGGATAGAACACCTCCGTCCTAAGGAGGGTGTCGGGCGTTCGAATCGCTCCGAGGGTGCTAGTTAAACAAAACTGGTTGTCAAAGTCATTTGACTAACCATTCTTTAGATCGCGATTTGGCACATAGAGTCTGGAGTCGACTCTCAAATGCTCCACGGACGATCACATGGTTGACTTAAACGATCGCATCACGATAAATTTAGAGCAATGTGGCGGTCGCCCGTGTATTCGCGGCATGCGAATTAGAGTTATCGACATACTTGAGTTGTATGCAAGCGGTCTATCTGCCCAAGAGATCCTCGAAGAGATGCCTGATCTCGAAATGGAGGACTTGAGAGCGGCATTACGGTACGCTGCGCGCCGACTGGATCACCCTATTATCGCAGTATATAATTTGGCTTGACGCCCAACTTTCTCCGTCGCTTGCCCTGTGGATTCGGTCCACGTTTAATGTAGAGACATATGCTTTGCGAGACATCGGGCTTCGTGACGCAACTGATGGGTCAATCTTTCAGTGCGCATGTAAGGCGGGAGCAATTGTGATGACGAAGGATAGTGATTTCGTTAAGATGTACCATCACAATAAGGCGAACCCTCAGATAATCTGGCTCACGTGTGGCAATACGTCGAACCTCTACCTGCGAGCCCTACTAACCACTGCGTTGCCCCAAGCACTTCTCCTGTTACAAGAGGGGGCTCAGCTGGTGGAGATCGCTGGCGATGGACGGACTACGTGAAGAATTGCAGACAAGATGCCAGCATCTTGCGCGGTAAAATTGAGGCACCAGTGGCGGTGATAGATATTAGCGATCCTTACTATGCAAGGTCAGTGAGAAAAGGTACCCCTGCCTGTGTACGGTCCGTATCGGTGAGTCTTCAGTGCCGGTGCCGAGTTTCTTACGTAAATGAGTGATGTGTACTCTGACGCTGTCAGGCGAGCTATCAGACCAGCCTGACCATGCTCGACTCATGATTGCTTCAATACTCAGCACCTCATCTTGATGGCGCATCAAAAGCTCTAACAAGGAATATTCTTGCTTAGTTAATGTGATTTCTTTTCCGCTGCGCAACAGCCGCTTCCCTTTGGTGTCTAGCACAAAATCACCGATACGGATTTCGGGAGCTTCGATAACGGGCGGCCGTCGCAGCAGAGCCTTCGCGCGAGATAAAAGCTCTCGAGCGTCGAATGGCTTAACTAGATAATCATCCGCGCCGTACTCAAACCCGGTTTCCTTGTCATCCACCGTACCTCTGCCGGTCAGCATCAGTACAGGCGTCTGCAGCCCCTGCGATCGGGCCTTCTTCAACAACTCAACGCCACTCATCAGTGGCATCTCCCAGTCGAGGATGATCAAATCGTATGTGGAAACAAACATGATGGCTTCAGCTTCGCGTGCGGACGACGCAAAATCGGCGATGTGGCCAACATGTCCGAGAATCTCACGTATTGATTCGCCCATGTTTATATCGTCATCAACAACGAGTATCTTCGCCATTACACCTCCGAACGTGCAGCTCAGGGCTGTCTTCCAAGACCGCCGCCATAGGAGGGGCGGTGCAGAGCCATTATCTCAACTTGACAGGATTGGCGAACCGTTTCTAAGAGAAGACTATTGGAACTATCGAGTCTGCCTCGGCGGGAGGCCAAAGGGCTGGTGCCAATTTCCCCTGCGGCAGGATTGTCTCGGCAACTAAGACTGACAGGGGGAGTCAGTCGAACGAACGAGAGAATATCATGCAGCCGAAACTATTTGATTGAGCTGTCGGGGAGATTAGTCTACATATTATCCAATGGACGATGCGACGGCTCTCACCTGCTTGACATTGGCCGTGTATAACCAGCCGGCGCAGTGACAGCGCCGAAGAAAAGCGCAGGATACGCCGTAGCTTCCACCTGTCGGCAGGAATCGTGCGGTCTTGAACTCGACGATAGCAGGAGTCGTTGACGGCAACTTAGAGCTCTGGCTTTGGCCAACCGAGGATCGCTCTGTGCTAGTGACGCTGTATTCACAGGATCGTGGCGATTCAGTTCTTCAGTCGGTGCTATCCAAGTCCGATGAGGCATAAGATCGTTAAACAGCACAGTTCGTGCAGTCTATCATCGTATTTGATGGCGTTCGCCAGTCCGATATAAACGTGTCAATGAATTTTCTGTGATTATCACGTCTAGCAGTTTTCCGGTTCTGTCGACTCTGAACGATGCTCCCTGAAGCCCGGGATTCCCCGACCGGGTGTAGGTGGCACGCAGATCGATTCTCCGGATTGTCATGGAAATAGTGCCTGGTCTAGCGCAAGCCTCAAATTGTGGTATATGCCGCATAGAGGCTTCCGTAATTCATGTTGTACGAGCATTCCCTAAGAACACCAATTTACTTATCTGTCGCATTTGTGGTTTCCATGGTGGCAGCGTCATCCCCGGTCTTCGGGGTCGAACAGTGGCGCAGATTCGCAGTCGCCGCAAAAAAGGCAGCTCTTGAGGAAGACTACTTCAAAGCGATAAGCGGATATCAACGGGCAATAAAAGACTCAGTGGTCACCGGTGCAAACGTTGAGGTCACATGCAATTTGAAACTCTGCCTCGCTCAGATGTACTGCACGGCTGGAAAATTCGGTGAGTGTGAGAAGGTATTGCAATCGGCGAGAAAGAACATTGTCGATGAACACTCGGTGAAAGATCCGACAATGGAAGTGCGATATTGGCGACGAGTGACCGAATTGGCTCTGGGGCGTAAACAATACAAAGCAGCGAGTGAAGCTTCAATCAAGGCCATGCGCATTCTCACCAGAATCTGCCCGGACCATGATAGATACCGGTACCTTGACGCATGGGAGGCGCACTTAGTCACCCTTACATACGACATTGACTGTAATGTTGCTGACTCCATTATGGAGTTTGTCAGGCAAAATTCGAACCTGCTGAGACGCCCGAGTCTCGCGCGCCAGAGATTTGGCCGGGTAGTTGAAAGGTTTTGTCTTACGTTGCCGTCGAAGCAAATTAATCTGTCGGGCAAAGATGTGAAGTACTTGGGTCAATTCATCTCTGCCGCGCAAACTCTAAAAGCTTGGACTGCGTTCATCCGGGCTCACGATCATGATGGAGTTGGTGTCTATTTCGATCAAGTCATCCAGGCGTTGCGATTGGTTACCGACAGCGCAGAAAACGCACAGGCGAAGCTTCGTTGCCAAAGCTATCTTCTGGCCTACCTAATGCAAAAGCCGGAAGGAATTCAATCTTACTTCGACAAATGTCTGAAGCTTCTGCGAACCTTTAAATCTGACAATCACGTTTCCCCGGAAGAACGGGATCTGAAGCACAGCGTCTACGGGCAATATCTGCATAGTTTGTATTCTGCCGAAGAAGGCAGTGCGTCGCGCGAGGAGAAAGCTGAGCTTCTGCGAACATTTGAGCAACTCTCGAAAGAAATATTGAGAGATTATGCAGATAAACCGTTCGGCGCGAAATCCATCGAGACTCGGTTATGGCTGGCGTATGTTTTCTTGAAGGCCGACCGTCTTTTCGAGTCCGAAAAGTTAATTGAAGAATTGTCAGCCTTTACAAGGCAGCCTCAGTGTTCGTCAGCGGTTCATTTCTGGGTAGTCGATTGCCATGTACGATTAAGCCGGCAATTCTTGGACAAGGGCGACAAAATCCGTGCAAGGCACCATTATCTCTTTGCCAAGCATGGATTAAGCAAAGTGGAACCCAAGGCTAAAGCGGCGATTCTCCAGGATCTTTCGACAATTCACATCGATAGCGAAGGCAAAGAGGATAGTACCAAAAATCCGAAGAGTGAGACAGGCAAATGAAGCTTCGTCACCAGATTATGATACTACTTTCGGTGCCGATTCTGTGCCAGGCTTGTACACTCGGAATTTTGATGCAGTCAGTGACTCGCATTGATGCAGCTGTCAAAGAGGAACAGCGAGCAAAAGATATCATCACGCTTACGAAAGATCTCGACAGACTGGTCAACCGTTGTGTCCTGGCTATGGCAGGCGCCTCATTCGGTGTAACCGATACCACAGATTACTCACGCAAAGTGGTGCAGGAAAAATTTCAACTTCTAATGAAGTTGGTGTCTTCCGAACCAAAAGCCTTGCAGATAGCAACCAAGCAAAGCGAGGACGTGGAAAGACTGCTCACCAACCTTGCAGATCTGGCCACTCCGCTGGCGCACAATGACACGAAGCTCTTTCTCGCGCAGTTCGTCAATAAAGATGAATATCGGGAAGCGCTGATGATCAATTTTGATGATCTTTCCAGAGACTCTGAGGAATTGATTGCTATCTATAAGCCTATGACTCTTGAACTCCGACCGCAAGCCGTTAAGTCTCGTGCTGATCTCCAGAAGGTTCTTCTGGCGTTAATGATAAGCAGTATCTTCCTGGTTTCAGTAATTGCTTACATCGTAAATAAACAGACGCTTAGCCGTCTGCAAATTCTCATGGAGAACATCCGCGACTTTTCCAAGAATAAAAGATCGCTGAGAAAACTGGAGGGAACTGATGAACTTGCTGAACTGGATCAAGCCTTTCACAGTATGTCGCAAGAAAAATTTCGTCTGGATGAAATTCAAAATTCACTACGAGCGATGGTCAGCCACGACCTTCGTTCGCCACTGAGCGCCATGTCGTTAACCCTGGAGTTGATCTTAGAATTTCGACGCGACAAGGTTGATGAAAAGACGGCGGACAGTCTACGGCGAATCTATTCAGACGTGCAAAGGCTCTCTCGATTAGCCAGGACGCTGCTCGACATTGAGAAGCTCGAAGGAGGGCGCATCCAAGTTGATGTTAGAGCGATCGATTGGGAGAGCCTCATCAGTCAGTCCTTAGGGAGTGTAAGGTCATTGGCGGCACAAAAGAAGATCAATTTTGAAACGGTGTTGTCTGACGACGAAGCTGTCTTTTGTGATCGCGATCGAACCATTCAGTGCGTAGTCAACCTGGTGTCCAATGCGATTAAGTTTTCACCGGAAGGCTCGCTGGTCAAGATACAGGTTAGTGCAACTAAAGATGGATGGCAACGCCTTGAAGTTATCGATGAGGGTCCTGGCGTGCCGCCATCCGAGATAGGTAGTTTATTCAACAAGTTCATCCAATTACAGCAGCCCGACTCCACAAAGAAAGAGGGAAGTGGATTGGGATTATACATCTGTCGTCTTTTGATTGAAGCGCAAGGTGGTACCGTGGGCTATCGTCGCAGTATCGGCGAATCGGGTAGCTGTTTCTATTTTGAATTGCCAGCATCGAGTGAGTTCTGCAGCGAATGAATACTTGGAGGTGACGGTGCGGCAAATTAGCATTGGCAGACAAAACACCTGGCAGTTGAAGCCGTGCAGAGAATTCTTGATGCGTATACAAACACGGGAGGAACAACATGATCGTGCAGTTCCACGCTAAAAATTCCGATCGGATTCGAAACTTGATGGCTGTAGCGAAGAACGAGCGAGACTGCGGCCATCTTCATGTCCAAATTGCCTCGCTGAAGCCGGAACGATCCACTGAAGAGTTTCTCGTGGATGCGCCCGATTGTGCCGCTAAGTATATGGAAAGCTATGGTCTAGCAGCAATGGCGGTGTACGAAATTGCCTGCGAAACTGCATCATGGATCGCAACCTGCATACTATGGCGGGATCTTGCCCACGGAGCAGCGATGATTGATTTTAAGAAGGCTGGTAGTCGAGCCTCTGAGTTTATCCAACTTTGCTCTCTGGGGCGGAAGCCAGCTGTTCAGCAACGATTTTTCACTAATGGCCACTGCTGTTTACCCGGACCGCCAATCTTTGATGTGGGTGGCAAGCGGATTACGGGCTATTTTTCCGCAACGAAGAGCACCTTTGATACTGGAATCATAGTGGTGACACCTTTTAGTGCCGGGCTACTATGGGCCGAAGATGAAGATTAGTTGATGCCAACACCCGGACGGTCTGGCAGAAATGCTTACGGATGATGTGCTTCCGCTTGGTACCATTTTTCGTTCTTATGAAAACCGCACTTGGTTAACCAAAATTCGCAAGTCTCATTGCAGCAAAGGGGCAAGCAGGGAGAGGGTGCGAGGGGCACTCCTCTCCCCGGTAGTTAAAAAAATCTGCGAAAGCAGGCATAGACCAGAACAAGAAACGTCTTTTGTTCTTTCTCGACATTATCCGTCGTGTGATTCCGTTTTGTTCGACTGTGCGCCGTCGTCGATCCCGTTTCCTCCCGGAGTGGTTACACTGGTATGTCACAAGTTCCGGGCGCAGTTCAACACTTCTTGTCGGATAGACAATTGCGTGACGGCAAGATATCTGCACGCCTTTAGAGAACTCAAACTGCAGTTGGCAGGGATCTATATCTATTTGAATTTAACCGTCTCTGAATCGCCCGGGAGAAACCAGGGTTCCCTGGACCATCAGCAGGGACGATGGCTTGAGCCAGGCAATTCAGAACTTATCGCCACCAACTACAAATTGTGGCGGTGTTGAAAAGAGAAAAAGATCTAGTTGTTCGCGGACTAAGCCATGCGGCGTGATGATTTAAAGGGACTATATTTTCTCGGTGTTTCGTTGATGGACAAGACCCGAGCGTTTTCGAAGAGTTCGTTGTGAGACATGTCCGGGCGGCACCCGTCCATTTCTGGTTCATCAACCACCGGTTCGAATTGATTCTCTTGCTCTTCAGACTTGCGTGATTGGGATGTGCCAGTCGAACCAAATCGCGGAGGGAATTGAAGTTGAGTGGCGGCGACAACTGGTGTCAATCGCTCTTTTCCTTCCCTGTCCACCCAGTGCTCCATAATCAGTCGCCCTGAGACGCCGACCTGATGCCCTTTGAGCAAGTAGCGCGAGGCAAGTTCAGCCAGCTTTCCCCAAAGTTCTATTCGATAAAAGTCTGAGTTTGGATCTGTGCCTTCTTCTTTATTGCGGGATGGATTGGTCACGGCGATACGCATTGTCGTCTTGATCTTTCCACTTGGGAAGCGAAATTGTTCGGGAGCCTTTACAAGATTTCCCACGAGGGTAACATTGATCATGTTCATGGAACGTTCCTCCAGCGCAGCTCCAAGAAAGGCCCCGTGCAAAGTGGGAACCTTTTTGGAAGAGTGAAATTCAAATCTGTTTGGGAGATGTTCAGATAGTAGCACCCATACGCATGTATGTCAATCTGGTGGAAGTTTTCCTTTTAAAGAATCGCTTGCACGTTCGTATGGCGGGTAAATAAAATTTGACTGGTGGCCGCTTTCCGTTGCATTTGTGTGGGTTTGCGCTTAGCAGAAACGTTGAGGGACAATTTTGACCGGGGAACCCAGAGAGTACGAAAAATGGTTCTCAAGATACAAGCTGATCATGCCCATCGGCGAAGGTGGCATGGGGCAGGTGTATTTGGCCGAAGATTTGCAAGAGCAAAGCCGTCAGGTTGTCATTAAGCAGACCAAAATATTTGAGAAAGACCCGGAAGAAAAAGAAGAAATGCGCAAAGTGTTTCTTCGAGAGTCTGAGATTCTTGCAAAGCTGAATCACAGAGGGATTGTCAAACTTACTGATAAGTTCTGTGATTCCGAATACATGTTTCTGGTTATGGAATACATTCCCGGCCAGAATTTGTCCATTATTGTCGGCAGTGAGGGACCCTTGTCCTCAGAGACTGTGATCAAGATAGCCATTCAGTGCTGCGATGTTCTTGAGTACCTTCATGGTCTGACTCCACCGATTATTTACAGGGATTTAAAGCCCAGCAACCTCATCCTTAGACCTGATGGACTGGTCGTGTTCGTTGACTTCGGAATTGCCAAAGACTTCGAACCTAAGGGACCATCAACCAGGGTCGTCACCTCAGGATACGCTCCACCTGAGCAATATTTTGGTAAACCCGAGCCCCGCGGCGACATCTATTCACTCGGTGCAACCATGCACCAGTTGGTAACCGGCGTGCGTCCGCGGCCGCTAACCCCTTGCTCGCCATCCAATGTCCTGCCATCCGTTTCTAAGGACCTGGATGCCCTGGTGAGGCAGATGACCTCCCATGATATAGATTCACGGCCGCCTTCTGCCCGTGCTGTGCAGTTTGAACTTTTCAAGGCGTACAAGGTCTATCATCCGGAATTTGAGATCCCCGATCTGGGAGTGGATGAAGGTGATGTGCAGGAAATGCGCGAAGAAGCCCGAATGTTAGCCGGGCTTCGGTCGATAAACCTTCATAGTGCCTTAACTGGAGATCGGAAAAATCGGCAGACCGGACAGTTGCAATCCGAAGATGACCCTGACGATGAGCCGTCAGGACAGCAGAAACAAACCCTGCTTGATAAATTCAAGCAATGGGTTGGTGAATGGAAGGGACGGCGATAACTGAGAGCCCGGATTTATTCATGAAGGATGAATAATGCGAGTGCTATTTTGTTAGATACTCGCGACCGACTGCACAAACCTCGTCGTCATCGTGGCCGGCTGCCCTTTTTGCAAGCTTCATCGTCAGGTCTTTGTCTAGCTTGCTATACAGCTCAAGGAAATTTCGATACTCTTCCTCTTCGCCTTTGACCAAAATAGGCTCAGCTGCCCGCTCTATGTTTGCAATAACATATGCGCGGGGTAATCTCAGAATAATGGACCGGGCGTCATTGAGCAGACCGTGGCTCCAGCTGGCCATTGCCACCAGTTCAGGCAGCAATTCTTGCTGCTCTTCCAGAGTGAGTCCTTCGGATGCTTTGAAAGCGGCTACCCGCTCACCGGGTTTTGCGAATCCCCGTCGAATTAGTTCAACAACTACTGGTCCGCAGGCGGCAAAGAGGGTCTTTCTGGCCGCGGCAGAATGGCTGGATTGCAAGAAGTCTTTCCAGGCCTGCAAATGCTCACTTTGTACGAGATCGATCATGATGGCAGAAATTTCCTCGTTTCCACTCAAGCGACAATTGTAATGCAACCGCAAGCTCGAAACGCGGTCCTTGTAGTTTCAGAATAGCCAATTCTCGATAAAATCCATCGTTTCGCAATTCCTCATCATGATGCCAAAATTCTGCCATATAGATTAGTTCTACCGGTAGACACTTAAGGGCTTCTTCTGGAAACTGCTATCTCACAGGCGTTTCACACTCGTGCCATTGTTTAATCACTAAAAGTACCGCACCTTGCCACATAAACGACACAAGATTGGCACGGCGTTGTCACAGTGACTTGATAACAATGTATACAAGCGGTAGTTGATAAACGGCGGGCACAACTAATGAAGACTCTTACTCTCCAAATGCGCAACATCGATTCTATTCTTTACTGGGCTTGTGTTGCGGCGGTACTCATCGGCGTCTTTACGTGCAAACTTGTTCCACCGAAAATGGATGCAGTTGCCCTGGCAGGGATCTTCTTCGCATGCCTGGTGCTGAAGCCACTTTCATCGATGGGCAGATAAAGACGACTTGCAGTTATTTGTCGAGCCCACAGCTCATTAAAATACGCTCCACGAGGGCATCATAGGACATTCCAAATTCGTGAGCCATAGCGGGCAGGTCGGAGGTGTCCGTCATGCCAGGTAGTGTATTTACTTCCAGCACATAGGGCTGACCATCTTCACCGACCATCATATCCACACGGGCATACCCGGAACAATGCAGCGCGCGGAATGTCCTCACTGCAAGTTCCTGGCAAATCCGGGTGACTTCAGGTGATAGCTGCGCCGGCAAAATGAACTCTGTCATTCCTTTGGTGTACTTTGCTTCGTAATCGTAGAACCCGGCCTTTGATTTGGGGCGTAATTCAAGGATCGGAAGCGCCCAGATATCTTTTCCATTGCGCTGGGCCGGCGGCTCTTCAAGCACACCAATAGTGATTTCTCGACCGATGACATATTTTTCTACAATTGCACCGCCAAATTCCTTGATCGTCTTTTCTACCAGCGCTTTGATCTCTGAACTCTCGGTGACCTTGTAGACGCCCACCGAAGAGCCTTCGTTGAGCGGTTTTATCATAACGGGCAGCCAGTCGATTTTGCCCAAGAGGTCATCAAGAGAGTTGAGCTCTCTATCGGTGATCACTATAGTTGGAGCATACGGCAGATTGTTGGCTTGCAAAACGTTCTTGGTAAGCGGCTTGTTCATTGCTACTGCGCTGGCCAGCACCCCGGAACCGGAATAAGGAACATGCAGTAGCTCGAGCAGCCCTTGCACAGTTCCATCTTCACCATACCTGCCGTGCAGCGCTAGCAGGGCCGCTTCGATTTGTCTCTCTTTCAACACCCGAGCCAGATCCGTATCTACGTCAATCAGCTCTGCGTTTTCGTAACCGAGCCGTTTAAGAGCAGAGAGACAATTGTTGCCGGAACGAAGAGATACTTCCCGCTCGTTGGAAAGTCCGCCGCACAGTACACCCACACGGGTTTCTTTTGTTATTCGCGTTATTGTTATCGTCATTGATTTCCGTTCCATATTTCGCGCTCAAGTTCGCCAAAACGCCCAAGCGTCTTCCATTCCGGGTGCAAGCGAATCTGGTACTTTTCCTGCACTGTGGCTTGCATACGGCGCAGAAGTTGCAAAATTTCGTTAGTATGGGCACCACCAAGGTTGATGACAAAGTTGGCATGGACTGCAGAAACCGCAGCATGCCCTTCTTTCAACTCCTTAGCCCCTGATTGATCGAGCAGGAAACCAGCGCTTCTGGTTGGTTCGGGGTTCTTAAAAGTACTACCAAGATTAGGCCAGCCCAGTGGTTGTGTGCGCCAGCGATACTCTTCATTCTCCCGGGTCTTTGCTTGAATCTTAGACGCTTCATCCGGCCTCATGCGCAGTCGAGCGCTAAGCACAATATGTTTGGACGGGTCTATGGCAGAGCTGCGGTATTGAAATTTAAGTTGCTCGTTGGTTAACGTCTCGACCTGCCCGCTCTCTGCATTAGCCACAGTGGCACTTTCCAGCACGTTAGACATACAGCTGCCATGAGCCCCGGCATTCATCACTACCGCACCGCCTACGGTGCCCGGTATACCCACGGCAAACTCTAAACCGGATAGCCCCAACGACGCTGCAAATTTGGCCAGGTGCGGCAACCGGGTACCAGCGTCTGCTTCGAGCAGATCCGCTTCGGGGTTTGTCAGGCTGGTCATCTGCGTCATGCGAATGACAGCGCCGTCTACACCGTCGGATGAAATAAGCATGTTGGACCCGCCCCCGAGAACGTGCCAGGGCTGCCCTTCTCGCTTGAGCCGTTCAATTAGAGCGACAAGATCTTCTGCGTGTGTAGGAAGGAAAAGTTGGCGTGCTTCACCGCCCACCTTCATGGAAGTATATCGCCAGAGCGGGCTATTGCTCGTTTCTTCCATGTTGCTGTGCACTTTCTAGAAGCGTGAGGAGCGGCTTTCCGACACCGGTAATATCACCGGCACCAATGGTTAATATGATATCGTCCTTGCGCAACAGATGGGCAATTTGCTCTGGCAGCTCCTGAACAGGACCGGCGATGTAAAGTACCTGCGGATGGTGAATCTCTCGTGCAAATCGTTCAGATGAAATGCCCTCAATATGACCGCCGCGAGCGACATAAATATCAGTGAGAAGCACAAGATCTGCTTCCTCAAAGGAATTGCAAAATTCACTCCACAAATCTCGCAACCGGCCCGGTTGGTGTGGTTGAAAGAGTGCTACGACCCGGCCGTGTGAACCACATTTGTTCAGGTACTGGCGAGCGGCTTCCAGCGTGGCTCTAACCTCGGTGGGATGATGACCGTAGTCGTCTACAACAGTGATACCGCCGGCGGTTCCGAGTACCTGAAAGCGTCGTTCAACCCCTCCAAATGATTCAATTGAATCTTTCAACGTCTGGAAGCTCAAGCCGCACTCCAGACCTACAGCCAGAGCTGCCAGTGCATTCATCTTGTTGTGTAGTCCGGGCACCGATAACTGTACTTCACCCAATTTGCGACCTTGCTCAAAAACAGCAAATGCGCCGGAATCAAGCACTTCAAGGGTGTATTTCGCCGAGGGTGACAGCTGGCCGGTGCCATAAGATATCACCGGTACTTTTATGAGCGGCAGAAGCTGCCTGCAACCGAGATCATCCAGACAGATTATGGTGGCGAACTGGCTCAAATTAACAAATGAGGCCATCGTATCCAAAATCTGTTTTAGCCCACCCGGGTAATTTTCCAGGTGATCCGGTTCAATGTTGGTGACCACGGAGAGATAGGAACGCATTGAAGCGTGGGTTCTGTCGCTTTCGTCGGCTTCTGCAACGAAATAGTTGCCGCGGCCTACTCTGGCATTGGAATTGAGCCTTGGAAAAATGCCTCCCACCACTACGCTAGGGTCAAGACCACCGTCTATCAACACTTGCGCGATCATACCAGTGGTGGTGGTCTTTCCATGAGTTCCCGAGACCGCTATGGCTCGGGCGCTATCAGCCAACCAGGCCAGTACTTCTGAGCGGTGAAACACGGGCAAGGCCCTTTTCTCAGCAGCCGCTCTTTCAGGATTTTCCATGGTGATGGCGGTGGACACTACCACCGCGCCAGCATCACTTACATGGGCGGCGTCATGGCCTATGTATATGCGAGCGCCCAGCTCCTTCAGTTCATCGGTTATGGGGCTTCCTGCTTTGTCGGAGCCGGAGACCCGACGACCGCGAGCAAGCATTAGTCTTGCCAGAGCAGACATGCCAATGCCGCCTATACCGATGAAGTGAACGGGATCCTTCACTGCATCAAGCGTGACCCGTGAGCTTTCGGGAGCATCAGTTGAACCCGAAAGGTCGACACGTTCGCAAGAGCGGGAGGTTTCTAGTTCCAAGGGGTGATCCTCGCTGAGAAACTCTGCTTAAAGAATAGCCCGCCATTCATTTTTGAGTGCTCAGGCGGTGTTAAGAAAGAATGACTGCTGTTGGTTTAAGCGCCTGTTGACTTCTTTAGCATCTTAACAAGTCTCGACTTGCGACGAGCAGCAGTGTTCCGGTGAAGGATTCCTTTGGTTACAGCTCGATCGATCAATGAATAAGCTTTCTTCACTGCTTCCTGAACGTCGCCGCCTTCTTTGCTTCCAGAAGCAGCTTCTTCAACTTGATTGCGGGCTGTTCGGATCGAGGACTTCCATGCGCGATTGCGCTCGCGATTGCGTTCAGCAACCTCAACTCGTTTAATAGCAGACTTTATCTTTGGCACGCCAGAGTTTTCCCGTTTCAATTAGAAATTACGGTCGGTAATTCTAGCACACCAGCATCGCAGCGCCCTTTGACAGCCCTAACCTTGAAGGGATTAGTTACCTGAAACACCAAAAGGGCGGAATTAACCGCCCTTTCACCACAATGCTTTAATTTAAGTTCGCCGCGAGAACCTCGCAGCCGCTCAAAAGCCAACGCTCACCACAGCGCTTGACTACACCGGTTCTTATTTCTTGTCGTTAACTGCTCGTTCGAGACTTGACATGAGACCACGAATCTTGGTTGGATCGCCCAGATCGCCCGGTTTGATCGTGCCAGATTCAAAATTGGCGCTGCTCACTGTATTTTGCCAGTCTTTGGGAAGGCTGTTATAGAGTTTCAGCGCGTTTTCCATGTGCGTACGGAAAGCGTCTAAATGTTCTGTAGGTGACATTTTCTCAAATGCCTCCGATGCTTCCGTTGGGTTGAGCTTTTCCTTGCCTGCCTCATTCTTGAGTTCCGGCATCTTTCGGATATCATCCAAGAATGCTCTGTTTGACTCGGCAGCCGTTGCGGACTCCTTGTTCAGGTCGTCCTGGCTCTTAAAGCTCTCAAAGTTATCTCCCGCCGTCATAGTAAACTTGGTTACCCCCTTGTTTTGCCAGCCAATCCCTACGGTATTTAGCTTACTGGTAGTTCTCTTTCTTCGGTGCTTATGCAGTGCACCACCACTCCTCAGAGTACGATTTCGGAAGGGGGATCGTCAATGTGGTTTCTACGTAGAGTGCGGTTAAGATTCGAAGATGTAGTTTAGGTGAGCATTTCGGGGTGGTGCGCTATGCGCGCCAGATGTGTCGACTGTACGCACGGTGAATACCCGTAACTGGCGCTGCACGAACCATTGCGCGTGGTGCCCGGGGCCCGGGGTCCACGCGCACACGAAAGAACTAATCACTTATAGACGCAAAAGGTACGGAATTTCACCCTTTCTTAAGGGCTAGAGTCTACCGGGGCTTCTGCACCGATTGTTATTTTCTTGGCTGCGCCAGTTCCGGAAGACAAGGATCTGTGCGTGTTTCCGTTCAAGATGTTCTCAAACTCGATCGCTGTCGTCGCAGTCTATGCTTAGCCGCTTGAGCTAGAATCCCGCACCTCTTGCGAGCCCTTTGTGCCACGCTCGTTTTCCGGGAAACAGTCGATGAACTCGATTCTTGATGAGGCAAGGGCAGATTGAAACCCTGGAGTTTGGGAAGAAATTGACTGTCACTCTATGTTCTGGTGTTTCAAGTGGAAGAACACATCATTGTGGCTAATGCGGATGAACAGGAATCTTTGCTTTCTACCGGAGATGTTCTTGGAGGCTGCAGGATCATTCAGATTTTGGGAACCGGGGCTAAATCCACAGTCTTTATGGCTAGCTCTCTGGTTACTGAAGAAATAGTGGCACTCAAGGTCATTCGAGGTGTTTGGGAGACTACCACTGCAAGGCGCTTTCAGCGAGAGGCTCAAATCTGCGGTCGCTTATCTCACCCCAACATTGCCAGGGTCAATCAGTTCGGGGCGGAGGGAGATCTCAACTTCTTAGTAATGGAGTACGCTTCGGGGGTTCCTCTCGATCAATGGATTTCACTGAAAGGGACCTTAGGACCGTCAGATTTCCTGGCGGTATTTCGTGGGGTGGTGTCAGCGCTTTCATACGCTCATGATGAGCAAGTTTTGCATCGAGATATCAAGCCGTCGAATGTAATCATCACGTTTGATACAGATGGAATATTATCGAGCAAAGTGGTCGACTTCGGCCTTGCCAGTTTGTTGGATCCCGTCAGGGCTAAAGAACAATTTCACACTGCCACGGGGGTGGTGCAGGGAAGCCCCGCATACATGAGTCCTGAGCAATGCAAAGCTGCAAGCCTTGATCCCCGTTCCGATATCTACTCACTGGGCTGCGCCATGTATGAGGCGCTGGCGGGTAGTCCTCCTTTTGCGGCCGAATCACCCTACACGCTTATGTCCAAACATATTCATGAGCCAGCTTCGTTTCCGCCTGATTCCGTGGTAAATGCTCAATTGCAGGCTCTGGTTCTGCGTTGTCTGCAAAAGGAACCATCGCACAGATTTCAATCAGCCGGTGAGATCCTGGCTCTGCTCACCGAATTTGATACCGGCGTGTTGAAGCCTCCGGTTCCACGCTCACGGTTCACCGGAAAAACATTTGCCGGGGCGGGTGTTGCCACCGCAGTTGCTCTGGTTCTGGTGGGGATTGTAGGTGGCGCACATCGTCATCCCTCCCGCACAAATGGCGGAATTCCCCTACCCTCAAGGGGGGTTCGGGTCGACGCTCGACGAAACATAGGAACCGCGTCAATGAGCCCCCGGGAGCTACTGGCAAGGTCTGAAACTATGGCTGCCGGTAGCGCCTC
>JAKFUT010000131.1 GCA_021732565.1 Candidatus Obscuribacterales bacterium | reverse complement strand
GAGTTGTTGTTCCCGGCGATCAGCTCTATAAGTACGGGGGCACATTTATTGATGGTACACCGGTTCCTGATACGCCAGTAGCTACGAACTTCGCGAATCATGCTTATCGGTTTCCTTACGTGATAAAGCGCAATCCGGGCAACTAAGATTCGATGCTGCGATCATGCCGTTGTGTTGCCTCTCCGACTGTTGATTGCGTCGAATTTCTTGAATTCGCGCAGTAGTCGGGTAATATCTTGTCAGTTATCCGTCTGGTAGATGGTCTTTTCGCCGTACATTGAACCTTCGTTTGATGGGGATTCAGCAGTGCGGAAGACTAATTGAACCTCATTACCTTCAAAGTGGAACACCTGTTCATTGCAACGATCGACCGACTTTGGCTGAAGAAAAACAATCGCATTAGCGGAGAACTTGCAGCCCATGCCGCGGAGTTCCACACCGATTGCTTCTTTATCTAGCCCTCAGACAGTCCAAAGAAATGCCATGCCGCAGTAATTAAGTAAGTGAAAGACTGGTGCGACGATCGAGTTACACGAACGATTGTGGCATTCCGATAACGCTTCCTTAACCCATATTGTACTACTATGGAAGTATGAAAGAAAAGAAGACAAAAGAAGAGAATAGACAATGAGTGCCGAACAAAAAAAGGATACGCAACAAACAGATATAGAGAAACTGAGCACACTTCAACAATTTTTCATCAGTTTATCGAGAATGCCGCCAGGACTGATGCTGATGATTATTATGGGACTGGCAATCTCCGCCACCCTCCTGTACATCAACCAAGTAGAGCAATCAGCCGACCAGCGGAAAGAAGTAACCCTGAGCTTGGCATGCGAAACGTGCCACACTCAGATGGAAAAAGGATTCTTGCTGGAGGAAACTGTGCCGGGGATCAAGTGGAGCGGAGAACCTCGCAAAGCATTCTTCAACGTGGGAAAATCGAAATCGCTGAATGCCTACAGATGCATTAACTGCGGCCACATTGAGCTGTATGCACCATGAGTTACAGATTGGGGCTTGTGAGCCAACCCTTGCGATTTGATCCACTTCGCATCTAGTGCAATGTCATCCACGCGAATGTAGAGGTCCCGGATGCCGTGCGCCGTTGGGCTCCATCTGTTCATTGGCAGAGGGTGAGCATGATATCGAACGAGTCTCGGTTTAGCATGGCCAAGCAAGGAGGCTCGTGGAGTAAAATTCAATGATTGTTCGGTGGCTTTAAGGTTGGCTTCCACAATGGTAACTTCCAGAAATTGCATCAAAAGTAAGCTCTACTCGATCAATAATCCGGGATGGAAAGGTAGTTGAAATGAATGATTCCGCTGGTTGGCAGTTCTGGATCGACCGCGGAGGGACATTTACCGATGTGGTGGCGCTTAGTCCAAGCGGAAAGCTTCATACGCGGAAGCTGTTGTCCGACAATCCTCGTGCCTATTCTGATGCGGCTGTGCATGCCATAACTGCAATGATCAGTGATCTTTCCGCCGAGGAACCACGGCGACTGAGCGTGGTCAAAATGGGCACCACTGTTGGAACTAACGCACTGCTAGAGCGCAAAGGTGAGCAGGTATTGCTCATTACCAACCAGGGATTCGCCGATGCGTTGCGCATCGGCTATCAAAACCGGCCGGACATTTTTGCATTGGAGATAGTTCTTCCAGATATGCTTTATGCCGGCGTAGTCGAAGTAAAGGAACGCACTACCGCTGATGGTCTGGCAATTGTTGCTCTGGATGTGGAAGCAGTTGAGAAATCGATCCAGCATGCCTTTGAAAGCGGATTTCGCTCTTGTGCAATTCTACTGCTCCATGGATACAAATATCCGGAAAATGAGCGACGGATCGCGCACTGTGCTCGCAATGCGGGATTTGAACAGGTCTCGTGTTCCCATGAAGTCAGCCCTCTCATAAAGTTCATTAGCCGGGGTGACACCACTCTTTGTGATGCGTATCTGTCACCGCCGCTCAATCGATACATCAAGAGTGTAAGAAACGGCCTTCCCGATGCCAGGTTAATGTTCATGCAATCCAATGGCGGGCTTGCCGATGCGGATGATTTCAGCGGAAAGGACAGTGTTCTCTCGGGTCCGGCCGGCGGATTAATCGGAGCGATCAAAACTGCATCTGCCGTTGGTTTTGACAAGATTATCGCGTTCGACATGGGTGGAACATCTACCGATGTTTCACATTTTGACGGTGAGTTAGAGCATAATTTTGAAACGCACATCGCCGGTGTCCGACTGAGAAGTCCCATTTTAGACATTCACACGGTCGCAGCAGGAGGCGGGTCAATTCTGCACTTCGACGGCTCGAGATTTCGGGTCGGTCCCGACTCAGCCGGTGCTGCTCCCGGACCGCTCTGCTATGGAAATGGTGGTCCGTTGGCGATCAGCGATGCCAATTTGATGCTCGGAAAGATTCAAGCCGATTTCTTTCCGCAGATATTTGGCGAATCATTTGATAAACCGGTGGATCGATCTGCGGTGGAAAGGGCTTTTATTGAGCTGGCCGAAGAGATTTATCCGGGCACTGACATTCGCCAGTCTCCCGAACAAATAGCCGAAGGATTTGTTCAAATTGCCGTTACCCGCATGGGCAATGCGATTAAGCACGTGTCTGTGCAACGGGGGCATGATCTGAGCGAGTATGTTCTCTCGTGCTTCGGTGGTGCCGGTGGTCAGCATGCCTGCCTGATTGCCGAGTCGTTGGGGATTGAACGCATACTTATACATCCGCTGGCCGGAGTATTGTCTGCGTTGGGCATCGGATTAGCGGATGTCATTCAAGCGCGGGAGCTTTTTGTCAATGCCGAGTTGACAGCGCAATCTGCAGAGAATTTGCAGCGCGATCTTGGTCCGATTGTTGAGAGATGCCGGCTGACATTGCTCTCTCGGAACTTACCGGTTGAAGACGTGAGTGTCGAAGTAAAAGTACTACTACGCTACGAAAATTGCGACTTTACGCTAGCGGTAGATTGGCAAGATATCGAGTCGATGCGCCGGCAATTTGGTGAGAAGCATCTGGGCCGGTACGGGTTCGTTGATGCTCGCCGCACTGTGGTCATAGACAGTGTGTCGGTGCAGGCGATCGGTTCTAGTTTCAGTGCGCAAATTTCGCGCGGTGAATCATCTAAATTGCCTGCGGTGCCCGTTTGCACCAGAAGATTTTTCTCGCGAGGTACCTGGCACGACGCTGCTCTGTATTTGCGCTCGACTCTGCCGACAGCCCGGCATATCGTCGGTCCGGCCATCATCGCAGAGGAAACTGCAACTACAATAATTGAACCCGGCTGGCAAGCCAGCGTGCTGAAGGACGGTAGTTTGCTGCTTACTGAATGCGTAGCGCGCACCGAGACAGCACCCTCTCACATTTCAAATCATTCGGCTTTAACGGACCATGTAGATCCGGTGAAACTGGAATTATTCAATAGCCTGTTTATGTTCGTGGCTGAGCAGATGGGCATAACCTTGCAGAACACCAGTTACTCAGTGAATATCAAAGAGCGCCTGGATTTTTCTTGTGCCTTGTTTGATGCTGAGGGAAACCTTATAGCCAACGCCCCGCACATACCTGTTCATCTAGGGTCAATGGGTGAAAGCGTTAAGAATCTAATACGAACAAAGGGCGACGCACTGACTCCTGGTGATGTTTATGCCACAAACGATCCATACAATGGTGGCACGCATTTACCCGATATCACGGTCATTACCCCGGTCTTTGCAGAGGACGGTTCGCGCATTCTGTTCTATACGGCATCACGCGGGCACCATGCGGATATCGGCGGGGTTACCCCGGGCTCAATGCCACCGGATAGCAAATTCATAGAAGAAGAGGGAATTCTGCTTAGCAATGAGTGCATTGTTAGAGAAGGGCAATTGCAGGAAGAGAAGCTTTCTCAGCTTTTGCGACAGACCATGTACCCGGCACGCAATCCGGAGCAAAATCTCGCTGACTTAAAAGCTCAAATTGCAGCCAACGCCAGGGGCACGGCGGAGTTGAAGAAGGCAATCGGTCAGTGGGGGCTAAAGACTCTTGAGTTTTACATGGACTGCATTCAGGATAATGCGGAGGAATGTGTACGCCAGGCTATCACGAAGCTGTCGCCGGGTTCGTACGCTTGCCGCATGGACGACGGCAGTACGATTCAAGTTGCAATATCAATCGATGGCGTCAATCGAAGCGCCACTATAGATTTCACCGGAACCTCCGAGCAGCACGCGGGTAACTTAAACGCACCATTGGCGGTGACATTTGCTGCGGTATTGTATGTCTTTCGGACGCTGGTTCGTGACGATATTCCGCTCAATGCAGGATGTTTCAGACCGCTGAATGTGATTGTGCCGGAAGGCTGCATGCTTCATCCTAACGCGCCCGCTGCGGTGGTGGCGGGCAATGTTGAAACGTCTCAGCAAATTGTTGATGCATTGTATGGCGCGTTGGGCATCATGGCTGCCAGTCAGGGAACAATGAACAATTTTACGTTCGGCGACCACCGTTACCAATACTATGAAACTATTTGCGGCGGGTCTGGTGCGGGAAAGGACTTTTGCGGAGTTGACGCGGTTCACACCCACATGACTAATTCGCGGCTAACGGATCCAGAGGTGTTGGAAACGCGGTTTCCTGTTATTGTTGAAGCGTTCGGGATTCGAGCGCACAGTGGCGGGAATGGCATCCATCGCGGAGGATGCGGCGTCATTCGTAAAATTAGGTTTCGCGAGCCCATGACTGCTTCAATTTTGTCCGATCGCAGAACTGTTTGCCCGCACGGACTTGAGGGGGGCCATGCTGGATTGCCTGGCAGAAATTCAGTAATTAGATCAAATGGAGCGGAGGAAGATCTGGGGGGAAAAGCTTCAGTGGCTCTGGAAGCCGGAGACGTATTTGTAATTGAAACACCCGGCGGTGGCGGATTTGGGGCACCGCCCCCGGGCAATGATGTTTAGAAATTTATTGCCGTTAAGAGTGTTGTGAACGGACGGTGGCCAGAGCGGGGTTGCAGGAATTTGTTTACGCAATCGATTTTCCTGGAACAAAGACGCTGCCTTTGCGATCAATATTAGATATAAAAGCCTTTCGGGGCAGGCCTCTTCGGCTTGCAGAGTAATTTCTGTCCAATTTCAGGTTTTTTTCAGGCAAGCAAGTTACTCTTCGGAAACAGGAATTGTTCGCGCAACTGCCCTTGTGCCACAAGAACATTTAATTCCGACATTATAGTTGGTCCTAAATCAATTCACTCCTTTGTAAAATCCGCAAAGACAGTGTGTTTGAAGAGCCTTCTCTTCTTTGATCTGCTCGCTGTTGAATGCCTCTGTTTCAGTTCTACGGATCTACATATAAAGGATACGTTTGATTTTCCTAACAGTTAACGATTGGTTTACCACCTCGATCGTTTCATCGAACATTCATCGTGGAAGATAGGAGAAGGTGAATCACAAAAGTGACAAGCTACGGTATTACTGGAGAGAGACCATGACAGCGCCGAGAAGAGTTACAGGTTTAGGGTTTCTGGCTGTTGCACTTTTGGCTGCCAATGCGGCACCGAGCCGGTGTGAAGAAGCTTGTAATGTCTCTGTCGAGACCATGTCTAGAGTGGGCTCGATAAAGATGGCTCCCGCTAAAATCGCCAGAGCTAAAGCGAATGCACCGACCGTTACTCAATCTATTGTCATCAATGCCTCTCCCAAATTTGTGTTTGAAGCAATTCAACATGCTCGCAAGGCAGACGCCCGCAAGCTTCTTTCCTATGACGGCTCCGACGCCACCATCGAAGAAAAATTTATGACCCTTCCAGTTGTCGGAGCAGCGACCTGCACATATGTAGAGCATGAGATACCGAATCTGGAAGGAATTGAGTATCATCTGGTTAATTCGGATAGATTTACCGTGTTTCAGGGTAAGTGGTCTCTCACTCCTGCTAGAGACGGCAAGTCAACCATCGTCGAACTGTCGAGTGCCATGGACCCTGGAATCAGAATACCGTTTTGGCAAGAGATTACAAAAATGGCTGCCTGTAAGAGCGTTAAGCGTCGTCTAGACGAGGTGAACGGTTACGCAATGGCATTGCAATCCGGTGAGCTGACGAAGGATCACATTTATACTCGCTGAGCAGTAATCTAGCCACCCCACAAAATCGTTGGCACCGGCCCAAATCGCGGTGGATTGTGACATCACGGCGATGACTGGCGTAGCGTCAAGCAGCGAGACCTTCGAGAAGATCGGAAGCTTAGGACATACTGCTTCTTCGCGACGCTACTGCGAAATCCGACTTAAAATGCTTTGATGATGAAGACACAGCCTTGATTTTGCAAGACCCCTGGTCGGCGAAATTCACACTAACACCCGTCAAATTACGACCTCTGCTGCTGCTGGTGTCTAGTAAACTGAACGTATCATTGTCGAGAATCAGGTAGGAAACGAATATGATCAACCACTTAGATAGGAATCCGGGGTTAACTCTTCTGTTAGAACGGTACCTGTTCCTTCTGGACAAAGATCGTGTGTGTGAATTATTGGATTCGTGCCGAAGCTCCGTTCAAGAGTGGAGGTACTCCAGGATTCCAATGTTTCCCGAACTCCCGTTCATTGAAGAACTCCATTATGGTGGCCAATGGGTCGCTGAGTCAAAAGATACGTTTCGGCACGGCTTTGATCACTCGGGAAAACTGATCTTAATTGAGTGGCGTAGACCAGTTGCCTACAGGAGGCACGAAGGCTATCTGGAAGCAACATTCGGGCCCCGCACCACACGAGCGATACCCCCCCCGACAGGGATTGAGAAGATCACGGCTGAAGGACAACCCGTGGAGTACAACACGGAACTTTTCCGGGAAGTCGACGTGGAAGCCTACAGGGAAGCAAAATACGGGGTGCTGACAGTGATGCACATCTACGAGGATGAGCTTGGACGAACCACGCGAGTGATAAGCCTGACGGATGATTACGGCTACGACCGTGAGTATATTTATGAGGAAGGTAGGCTCAACAGGATACACAACCGCTGTTGGGAGCACAAATGTTTCAACGAACGCACAGTGTTTTCGTTGACGAATGAAGAACGCAGTACAGATATCTTCCAATATTCGGTTGATGGTTTAATTAGAGGCAGTCGTCGGCTCGATGCTGATGGTTTAGAGGTTTCAGGTTATTACTTGCTTGATGACTGATCGTTCTGTTGATCTACTTGAAATTTCAGGGAGCTGGAGCCTTCTTAAAAGGCCACCAAAAGGCGCACAGTCGGTGCTACGCTTATGGTGATGCTTGTGCTAAACCCGGCCTGAAGTTGCGCTGTGCAGCTTCGGGGGAAATCGCCGTAATCAGCCTCTGCGCATGATTCCCATTGCCGTTTGCTCCATCTTGGCGGCCTCGCGATCCTTGCCTGTCGCCTTGAGAAGCTTGGCGTAATTTTCCAGGATGACGACCTCCTCCGCATGCAACGCTCCCAGTGCCTGTCTGCGCACGGAGAGTGCACGTTGATACAACGGTTCGGCCTCCGCCCATCGCCCCTGATTCCGAAGCAGATTAGCCAGGTTATTGAGGATGGTAGCGACCTTGTTATCGGCTTGTCCGAGTTCTTTCTCAGCTTCAACCAGCGCTTGACGAAAGTGATTTTCGGCCATGGCATGGTTTCCCTGGCTCAAGAAACTCTGGGCGCCTAAGTGCAATCTTTCCCACATGTCGACCTCCATCTTTTAAGCTTAAGCTGACCACGAACTTAGATGAGCGGCGGAGCGGCTAATGACCGGCGACCGCCTCGAACGGGAAGTCTATCACGGCGTTGCCTATCATGACTCGCACTCGCGCTGAATCATATCGCTGGCGCAGGAAGAACACCACGCCCGTGCGGGCATCACCCGGGTCAATCAGTGCTGGCTTGTATCCACCGGAACTCCGTGCCATAAAGCGTTCAACTTCGTTGTAGCTGAGCGTTTTTTCGTTGTTAGAATCGAAGAAGAACTGTTCTCTTGTGACCACCGGCGGAGTGTTCTGTAGACTTCCATCCCAGCATCCGTAGATTCCAAAAATGTTGTTTCCGTAGAAATTGTCCGGATCAAGCATGCCGCTCTTTAGGTAGCCGGGGATGCGGTGCGTCTTCTGGATGTGGCACAGCCAGCGCTTTCTCCAGGTGAGATTGGAAACGCATTCCTCTTCCAGGGGAACATCAATCAAACCCGGGTCGCAGAAAAACATCTTCGAACGGCTTCCCGGGCTGGTTTTCTCCACTACCACGGGGCCGACTGCCACTTGCAGGGGCTCGCGTGAACAGTTGGCCAGCGACACCACTGCTGCAAGGTGCTTGTCACTTCGTACCAGCGTAACTGCCACGCGCAGGTGGTCTATGATCATGTATTTGAGCGGATACACCGAGTCATACACTTGCCGGCATTCCGGTACGCCATCCGACCAGGCAAAGTGCACTAATCCTCTTCTGTCCGGGGTCTTGTTAAGGTTTACGGCGAGGTCTTGCATTCCTCGCGCTTTTTCGATGGTGACAGTAGCTTCGGCCTCGTCGCCGGCCGCTAACTTGGTGAGCCCTGCGGCGTAGAGGGTGTTGGCATAGTCCAGCATGTCGAGCCCGGCTTTGATTTCGAGAATCTGCAGAGCCTGCGCGAAATTTTCCCGGGCTTCTTTGTAGAAACCTCTGGCGTGTTCTATTTTGCCGAGCAGGGCCAGTGTCATCCCTGTATCGTGTCCGTTTGCATCTATTCGATTTCTTATGTTGAGACTCCTGCGGCAAGACTCCAACGCCTTGTCGAGCTTACCTTCGCAGAGATAAGCTTCCGAAAGACCAAATTCGATTCTCGACATTTGGTCCGAGCTGGCACCAAATGCGGTATTGCACAGCGGAATGGAAGACAATAAACTTCTTATGGCTGTTTGCGAATCTTCATCTGCCTTGAATGCGATCTCAGCTAGTCCGATTTTTGTGAGGCAGAGCGCTTTCGGTTCGTGATAACCGCGATGAATCTCGTGGATTACTGCCTGATATTTTATTTCAGCCTCTTTGTACAGCCGATGTTCGTTTGCCAGCTCTGCTGCTTCCAGCAAGCGGACGGCCGGCGCCGTGGTGACTATCGCGTTTCCTGTCAGCGAAGTTGTTCCCGCGAATGCTGCTTTTCGCGCCGGCGGAGCAGGTTCATCGGTCCAATCATTACCGGCCCGCACGGCAGAGATGGCTGCGGTGAATATAAGAATGGCCGCGCCAATTTTGCCGGTCGCTGTTTTCACTGGTCCGCTGCTCAATAACATACACTAGTAAAGTTAACACATTTAGCTCGATCTCATGTCCACTGAGAGAGAATTCCATTTAGAGCGTGTTTCCTGAAGCTTTACAGACTCGTCGAAGCAGCGTTTCGTTCATTCTCGGGCAGGGCATCTGTGGCATTTCGGGCACCGCGCAGATTTTTTGTTGCCTGCATCGGGCATGGTTCAGATCTTCCGTATAACGTCTCTCTGTGGGCAAGATGGTACAATCGCGCGCCTTAGCGGGTGGGGGCTGTTCTCATGGATCGGGTGATATTTTGTTTAACTCTGTTCCTCTGCGTACTGTCATCGGAAGCCATTGCCGATCCAGGTAGCGCTGCCAGTTCGGGCACCGAACTTAGTCAACTCGAACGCAAATACTTCGAACACACTTACGATTCTGATGGCGTTGATGTGCGAGTTGGTCGACTGGAAAAGATGATTTACGGTGACCTGAAAAAAGGGACAACGTCCGATCGACTGGCTAAATTAGTGACCCTTGTGGAGGCGGAAGAAGCAACGCCATTGGATGGAGCCTCCGCTCCTGCTGCCCCTTCACTGACTCCATCCATCAACGTGCGCATGGCTGTCGCTCCAGACCGGTCTTTGAAGGCGCAGGGTGCGCCAGGCACCGAACAAGTCGGCCGTGCTGCTGACACGAACAAGTTGTCGCCTTCTACAGCAAACAACGAGGAGGTGGCGGCAGACAACGGAGATTTTTCGAATTATCCTCACATCACAGCGTTGGAGAATGAGTTGCTTGGGCGCGCCTACCCGCAAGACGCCTTGTCTGCCAGGCTTTCGCGACTTGAGCTTGGGGTCTTCGGAAAGGGTTCCCCATCGAACGATTTGAGTTCGCGTACCGATGCACTGGAAAAATTTGCAGAATCTAAATTGCATACCAAGCCCTTTGGTGTAAATCCAAAAATGGGTGGTAACGATGACGATAATACTATAGTTCAAGGTCCGGCGCCTGTTGAACCGCGTAAGATGGTCACTCCCTCTGAGCGGGTCGAGCCGCCGGAGGTATTGGCCGATGTTCCTCCTCCTTCTTCAGCGCAATTTCTCTCCCGAGTTGGTTGGTGCGAGTTCCATGTATTCGGCAAGACATTTCCATCACTGCATTTGATGGGGCGGTTACGTCAGCTTCATGATGAGCTGGCTGCGAGCCACTCGGAGTCGAATCTTGAGTTGCTGGACGATATGGATTCCCTCACTCGAGCTGTTCAGGCGCACATTCAAAGCAAGCATCAATAGTCCCGTCTGATCTCATCCATGGCTGAGATTTTATGCTTCTACAATACTCTCGGTGGGCTCCTCCCGGTCAAGCTGACAGGTGGCCACCTTTTCATGTCCTTATAGAAAATTGCGCCGCGCGTAATTTTTCCCTTAGCAACCAACTCTGAAAACGTCCTGAATTTTGTAATTAGTTGCTTGGATCGGTTGTAGAAAATTGCGGAGCGCGCAATTTTCTACAGGACGATGAATAGTCACCTCTCCCCCTCGCCTACTTCGCCAGCAAAAACCTTGCACAAAGACCCGGTCACGCACACAAGCCCGGCATAAATGCAGCTTCCCTCGCGCTGCTCATCACACTGACAAAGTCCGATTTCCGCTGAGTGATCCGGGGGTGCTCACCGCTTCTACGTGGTAATTGGCGCCTTGCCGCCCTCATCCGGGGCTGGATTGCTTAGCGCTATCCCGGGAACTTCGCCACGGGGCAACAAGAACTCCTGCCACCACAGAAAGCCTTTCGAAGATCACGGTGAGAATTGCTTTGGAGATTCTCCAAAGTGGCACTGGAACTATATTGTATCGCCGGGGGTAGAATGTTGCGCGCTACAGGTGGGCACCGACCTTATGAATGTTAGGCACGCTTATTTGATTCCCGTCGGGAAACGCCAAAAGTTGCGCCGCTAGAATTGTCCTATCGGTGTCGGTTACCGGGTTACCGCTAGCCGTGCCTGTTCGCCTGTTCAATCTCACGGTGTCAGAGTACCGACCGTGATTGAGCCACCTGCCGCGGTGCCGGATTACATTAATGAAATTGCAGGCATTGTTAATGGGGGGGGGGACAATGGGGCCCCAAGCAGTTTTCTAGCGTTGCCGAGATTGTCTTTTGCTTGGCTTGGCGAAGGAGTTGAACGGCCGGGCTCGTTCAACGGTTATCGGATGCTTCTATAAAACTAGATGGAGTAAGCGATATCGCGATCTCCACTGCTTGCCCCGGTCCGATTTAGCGCTGGCGGAAAAGTTCAAGGGGTTCACGCCGACGGTCTGAAACCACGATTCCCAACATTTTGCGGATAGTGGTATCAGTTTGCAGCCGCTGGGCATAATAGAAATGTGATCCGGAAGGGTTTAAGCAGCATGAATTTGCAGCCAGGAACCATAGTCGATGGACGATATGAGATTCTCGAACATATCGGCTGCGGAGGCATGGGCGATGTTTATAGAGCTCGCGAACTTGGTTTGGATCGCGATATCGCCATAAAAATGATCCACTCTAGCCTGGTCGCAGACCAGGAAAATAGAGATCGCTTCAAACAGGAGTGTAAAATACTTTCCACTTTGGAGCATCCTAATATTCTGATGTTTTACCGTTTCGGTCTGTGGGAGCGGCAGTTTCCCTACATGGCCGTTGAGCTGCTCGACGGAACTAGCTTGCTAACCCTGCTGATCAAGGGAGCTCTTCCCGTAAGCAGGGTGATTTCAATTGCTCAGCAAATCTGCCAAGGCATGGAGTACGCCCATGACAGGGGCATTGTTCATCGCGATCTCAAACCGGGTAATGTGTTTTTGACCGCTTCACCCCGGGGCGACATTGTCAAAATTCTCGATTTTGGTCTGGCGCGCATAGTTCCTCTGGCCGAGGATTCCGGACAGCACTTGACCCAAACCGGCTGTATCGTTGGCAGCTTGTATTACATGTCGCCCGAACAGTGCGAGGGGAAGAAGGCTGATGCACGGTCGGATATTTATTCGCTGGGTTGCCTGCTTTATGAGCTATTGACGGGCGTTCCGCCGCTCATGGCCGAGACTGCGGTGGGGCTCATGTACAAGCATGTCAATGAGATGCCTGCTCCGTTGCCTGCAATGCTTGGACAAGAGCGCCCCCCCGATGGACTTCAAAACGTTTTATTTCGTGCTCTGGCAAAGCATCCAGGCGATCGATACTCATCGATGGCAAATCTCAATGCAGACCTGGATCTTGTTATTCACAACCGTGGCGGCGAAATTGCAGCTTGCAGGAATGGTGTGGTTAAACCGAGGAAAGGGTTGAGTGTATTGACTCTGGTCTCCATGCTTCTATTGTTGATTCCTGCGGGATTCTGCTTCTTTGTGGCTAGTATCGGCAATGGTGCGGCAAATGTTGCGATAACGCCGACCAGGCACTCCAACAAAATGCTCCCCCGGAAGCTGCCTAGTGACGAGCGCCTCGGAGGATTTGGCGGCAACAAGACAGCCGCATTGACTGAGTGGTTGACCCGCTATGGAGCTTCTGATCTGGAAGGGTCAGTACGGGCGCGGGGTTATCTTCTTAAGGAACTTAGAGCTGCAGGCGCGCCGGTAGCACAGTTGGATTTGCAGTACAGATTGGCCTGTGAAGCGTTTGCCAAATTACTGGCAGGCGTTGAACACGGTAGTCCAATGGATCAAGAGACATACGAGAAGGTTATTGAAACCCATATCTTCACTGTACGTAATTGGAGTGGACCGGAAGAAACGAAGGAACTGATCGGGCAGATTCTTCGGGGACGAACAGCAAAACTCCTTCCGCCCCACGCTGCGGGAAGTCTTGCCCGTTTGTGCGGGGATATGCTTTACGAGGAAGGTGATTTTGAGAGTGAGGAAAAGTGGCGCCGTATATCCACACAAACTCGCGATCCAGAAGATTTCGCTCGGTTGTCTCGATGTCTTGCAAGACTGGGGAAGAAGGTTGAGGCAAAAACAGCGCTTGACGACTCCCTCGCCAACCTCTATCAATCGATTTCTGCTTCCGCCGTACACAAGGTAGCGCAGGTACTCATCGGGCAACATCGCGCAGCAGAAGCTCTGGAAGTTTGCGAATTGTGTAAGGTGGACTATGACCGTAGCATATGCATCTCCGGCCAGGGCGAAAGTAAAGAGAGCCGATTGGGATGTTCACCGCAGTGGCCGCATCACCTAATAGTGTGGGACGCGCTACGCAGCCAGGGAAAAAAGAAGCAGGCAAAAGAGTATCTGTTCACCGCTTTCCAGACCGCTACACCTGGCGACCGGTGGTTGTTACTCAGCGGATTGGTCTACGAAGAAGGTGAACACTTGTCTCCGGATATTGAGAAGCTGGTGACTGTGCAACTCGCCAGCCCGGCTCCCGATTGGCTAACTGAGCAAGCATTGGTAAGAATGGCGATGCTTCTAACTGGCAGGAACCGTGACTTTGCGCTCAAATTGGCGAACAAGTGCCATGATGAGTTCTTCTCTCAACGTGCTAACAACACTATGACTATGATTGAACAACAACTACTACTGAGCCGTGCTATTTCTACTGCGGGCAACTATGCCAAAGGGCTGGAAATTTGTGAGCAACTGATGCAGAGTCTGCCGCACATTAGGCTTGAGTCTCGCCCGGTTTGCGAAGCGCTTATTAAAGCCGAGATTGTCTGCGATCTCAATTACTTACGCAGGCACGGTGAAGTGCTTGCAATTGTCCAACCTGTTATAGTTGAGGGTGAAACTAGTAAAGTGCCTGTCCGCATTGTGGCAAGGCTGTGCATTAGTGCCGTTGAGGCACTGAGCACAGAGAAGAAATTTTCCGATGCGTACAAATTATTGGATCGATGTTTAGTGATGGCGTCCAAAGAGAAGGGGAATCAGGAAGCGATCGCATGCCTCTGGATGACCTACGGGAATATTTGTGACCTTGACGGCGACCATCATCGCGGTGCGCTTCTAAAGAAGCAAGCCAAGGCTATTGCCCCTGGCATGTTTGCCCTGGCGCACCGCGCTGAGGAGCCGACATGTCCGCTGCCTTGGGATTAGCCAAGAAGGCGGTTCTCGCCAAGATAAGGTCGACTATTCCGTTTCTAGACTGATCCGTGGTTGTCGCAATGCCCCGTGCAAGGTCTGTGCAGATGACCGTTGACCACGTAGTCAACGTGATCACCATGAGGCACGCCTTCATGTCCGCAGCCTTCACCGTGGGTGTGTTCGGCGTCGTGTCCTTCGCAAGTATGGTCTGCGGTGCATTCACTTTGGTGGCAAGAATCAACAGGAAGCGAACATTCGTCTGCGTGACCTTCATGCATGTGATGCAAATGGCCGTCATGAATATAATCTACATGGTCGCCATGTTTGACGACTGTGTGACCGCACCCTTCGCCGTGGGAATGGGCGTGATCGTCATGTGTTTTGCAGCTCATTGAATTCTCCTTCGTCTCCTACAGGGCTCAGTTGCATTGAAATCGGTTTCCATTTTCGATTTCGTCCGTGGATTGGCTTACCGAGCCAATATGCAGCATACAGGTTATATCAAAACGTGTTGATAATTCTTTGTCAACACACATTAGACAGATTGCACTGCCCAACTGCAATGAAGTCCTGGAAAATATGGTGAATACCGGGTTGCAGCCTTCACTTCACGATCATAAAAGCTTTTTGCTCGAAGGAAACGATTGGTGAAGAGATTGGATATCGTTTCCATTGCCGGTTTCCCGGGATTCTTGATTCACTCGTGGTTCGATATGCCCCGATATTCCAAAAGTGACAACAAATAGAATCGGAATTCATTTCCATTCAATCTGACAAATGCTTTAGCGATCCGAAACATTGACGAGGGACCCTGATAGTAGCATTGGTACTTGCCCCAACTCCGCAAGTGAAACAGGATCAGCGGGATGATCCGCATGCGGTTGCAGCGTCAAGTGATACCAGGCAACATCATGCCACCGGTCAGCTTTGTAGCCCACATTTTTATAAACTGTCAGTTCGCGAAATCCAACACAAGTGTGTAGAGCGATGCTTCCGTCATTAGGTAAAGTAATACCTGCGTAAGCATTATAGAAGCCTTGTCGGCGGAGCACCGCCAGTAGTGCTTCATAAAGGTGCCTGCCGATCCCCCTCTGCCTGTATCTTTCGCTCAGGTATATGGAGGTGTCGACTGACCACCTGTAGGCAGCTCGCTGCCGGTGTGGCGACGCATATGCATAGCCGGCGATTTCAGTACCTTCTTGCCACACTAACCACGGCAACATTGGCAAGATTTTTGTTATGCGGTCTTGCATCTCTTCAAGCGACGGCGGTTCCAATTCAAATGAAACAGAGCAACGCTCATGGCAGAACGGCGAATAGATAGCCAAGATGCTAGAGGCATCTTCCAAAGTAGCGATTCTCGTGTTCGCTACGGCTCCGTTGTCTGTCGCAGTATCCATTGTCATAGTTTACCGTTCGTTGCGAATTTTGCAAATATGTCGTGCAGATGCGAAAAACGTGTTCTGAGGTTCGCTACCTCGATCAGGGGCGCGGTTGTATTGTCCTGCTTCGTTTTCTTCGCGAATTTTTCCAGCGCATGCAGTAACTGATCGCATCGAATAAACAGGTCACCTTCAGAGGCTGCATCGAGAAGTCCAATTGCCTCCCGTGCATAGACCATGGCGGCCGCGCCGTCGGCTCTATGCAAGGCGATTCGGGATAGATAAGTGAGGGCCGAAGCTTGATCTCTGGTGTTAAGTATCTTCTCTCGTTGTTCTTTGCGGAGTTCTAGTGCGACCTTATCTTGTAAGTTTTCAATTTTTTTCAAGTCGCCGAGTTGCTCAAACAGGCTGGCAAGTTCAAGTGCGGCATCCAGCGCATCGCTTGTGAGAGTATCATTATTACTCAATGCCGTCTGGTACGATTCGCGCAGTAATGTGGTTGCAGTGGTAAAATCGTTTTCTTTCCGCGCGCATTGGGCAAGTTGTCGCTTGATCCAGGCTGTCATGTCATCGCCGGAATCAGCTCCAATAAGATTGCGGTTCAATGAAGTCGGTTCGTTTCTGTCTTGCTGAGCAATGTGTAGCGCTCGTTGGTAGTAATGTTTTTCGCTTGCGAAGTCGAGGTGCACTTCCGCCAGTGCGCCTAATTTATCAAAAGCAACGAAGGCTGGCCGGTAGTAACTTCCGTCTGGTTTTGTCATATAACGCAACGCGGTGAGAATCTCAGCTTTGCTGAGCGCCCAAAGTTCTCCGTCGAGTTTCGGGTCCCTCTTGTGGTTATGTAAGTAGAAGAAGTGCCTGTCATAGAGGGCAGCCAACGAGAGGTGACCCTGAAATTGGAGAAATCTATCTGACTTTGGAATCTGTTTTATTGAATAAGCTGCCATTTGCTCGGCCTTTGCAAAAACTTGCGGTGAAAGAGGAACTGAACATCGCCTGCCATCGCTCATAGTTAACGCACGCACTAGAACTGCTGAGGGCGCAGCTTGCAACACCCCTCGTGAGACTCTTGGTACTGAGGGTGTACTCGGCTCAAAGGTGTTATTGCGACCGACTAAAATGAATGCGATCGCAACTGATACAGATACACCGGCGAACAAAGAGGACGATCTCTTCCGGTAGCGCGGGTGTTGGCGCAGTATCGTATGTGGTGCAGGAATTTCGTCGCCGTTATTGAGTCGAACTAAATTTAGATCATGTCCCATTGATTCCATTGATTGATAGCGCCAGTCTGGATCTTTAGCCAGAGCGCGATGGATAATGTTTGCTAAACCGGCCGGAAGCGGTTCTTTTGATTTAGTATGCACTGCCAGTGGCGCCTGCGATACATGCTGATGCATAAGCGCGATTGGATTGTCTGCCGTGAAAGGAGCGCTTCCGGTTAGCATTTCGTAGAGAATGCAGCCGAGTGCGTAGATATCCGCGCGCTGATCCGCTGTTCTTCCCATGCATTGCTCAGGGCTCATATAATAGGTCGTGCCGATCACTTCTCCTGTTTGGGTGAGACGCTGATTGAAGTTACTGGAGGCCTCCACGGATGTCAAACGCCCCAATCCAAAGTCAAGAATCCTTACCTCATCCACCTCACTGTGTGTTGCATCCGGGTCGTGTCCAGCAGAATGCGAATGCAATGCCAGTTCGGATGCCGCTCCGCTTGCGCGCCCATCAATGAGCATGATGTTGGCAGGTTTGAGGTCCCGATGAACAATATTGACCTTGTGAGCAGAGTGCATACCATCACATATTTGTGCGCCAATGGAGAGCACCCGTGCAACGGGCAGGGCACCGGAGTCATCGAGCGTCTTACGTAAGGTTGCTCCTGTCAGAAACTCCATCGCGATGTAGGGCTCGTTCTGCTGCCACAGACCGAAGCGGTAGAATACGGGTAGATTTCTATGAGACACTGAAGAGAGAATTTTGCCCTCTCTCTGAAACCGCTGGCGGATTTCGTCAGCGCCCAGCAGGAGCGGTTGGAGCAACTTAAGTGCTATCAGTCTATCGAGCCCGGGCTCCCGCGCTTTATACACGGTGCCCATGCCTCCCTGTCCGATTGCTTCGATGATCTCGTATCGATCGTCGACTATGTCGCCTGTTTGCAAGGTGTTCATTTGAGTGGCATTATTTACCGCTTTTTTCCGCGCCGAGGAAGGGTTTTCGCCATCTTTTGTTATTCCCATACCGTAGCAATATCTATGCCCGGTCGAATTCTTCTGCCGTTTTCATCCACGAAATTGGCTGTGCACACGTTGTGGAAGCTCTGATCGATACCATTGCAGGACTCTCCGGAAAGACCGACACGCAAGAGTTCGAGCACAGGCTCGAACTCTTGCAGGAGGCATTCAAAGAACTCAAGCTTATGTAGGACTGCTATAAGGGCTTGGTTGAGGTGGCGGGGGCGGATATGCCTGCCCCGGATCAGTTCCTTCGGTAGGTAAACCTGCGCTTATCCAGCCCATTTTGCCTTCTTTGTACTCTGCTACATTCGTGTAACCTAACGCCGCCAGATCCCGGGCGACTGCTTCTGATGCGCTTCAAGTGCTGTTGCCGCAATATACGACAATTTCGGCATTTTTGTTCGGCAAGATTGCTTCTGCTTGTGCTTTAACATCACCGGGCATGATATTCTCGGCTCCCGGAATATGGCAACGATAGTATGATTCGGCTGGCAGGGCCTCCACTAATCGAACCTGATTGTCGTGCATCTTTCGTATGAGGTTGTCCCTCGTAATATTGTGTGGCATTGGTTCTTACCTCGAAATTTTGCAGGTCGGGAAGCTCTCAACTTCGATTTTGGACTGCGATCTCGACCTCAGTTGGCTGGTAATCTACGGGTTGTGTCCCAAAGGACACCTTCTGACATGCAGAGACACTAAGCACCACATGCTAGTTCCTGAAAAGAGGCTGCCTGTGACGAAGTCTTGTGAGCACGTGTTCGGCTCAGCCTTGCGATGGGAGCACCGTACCTTGCGTCAATTCATAAGGGCGTTGCTGGCGTTACACGACCGGACTTTGAATCAGCGATGTGGTTGTTGGCGCGCTGTGACAGCGAAGACGACAGCCGTTGATTCTTGACTAAGGTATCGAACACCGCGGCATAGAGCTTCTGACCGCCAGCTGCATTCAAATGGCAGCAGTCTTCAAAATCTGCCACGGAGTAATTCGGGCTGCGCGAACCAATGTTGAGCAGTGTCACTTTGTGCGCTCTGGCAACAGTGGCAATGGTTTCCAAATATTTGTCGTGGACCGCGGGATCAAGTGCCCTGGTATTTTCCCTGGTAAGAGGCATATTGATCAGCAACACCTCCACGTTATTCTTTTGTGCCAGAGTCAGAAACTTTTCCAGGAATCCTTTCTGTTGTTCGAGCATCTTGTAGTTTGGCGGATTGTAGAGTTTCTGGTAGCTTTGAAGGTCTTTCAGAAGGTTGGGACGACTTTCTAAGTATGCGGTTTCCTTGGTTTTCGTGTGCTGCAAATTAGCTGGATGCTCCGTGACTTCGCATACGAAATTTGAGCAGGTCGTGCGAACGCGTGCGAAAAACTTCCTGATCTGGTGGTCATTCAATTCGTACCATTGCTGCAAGTCGGCTTGGGAGAAACTCGCGGGCCACAGCTTTCCCGAGGAGTGATATTCCTTGAGGAACAGTTGAGTGGGAGTGTTCTCAAAAATCTGTTGTGAGTTATCCAGGAAATCACGCGGGGCTATTCCGCAAATAACCAGCCCTGGTTTCTTGCCCTCTGCCAGTATCGTTTCCAGCACGCCCGCGTGGTCCGACATAATAGATGACGCCACTCCGAGGTTCTTGATCGAAACGGGCAATCCGGCCTTGTGAAGCAGATGTTCCATGTAACTGGCCCGGGTGTATTCGGGAATGTGCTGGTAGTAATACCAGTCGTCATAACAATCTAACTTACCAGACAATCGATCGTCGCACCGCACCGCGGGCATCAAGACCAGTGAGGAGCCAATGATTACAGCGTCCGGGTTCTCGTTGGATGTGAGGAAAGACGATAGCTTGGACACCAGGACTTTATATTTCGCAGGCACTCCGTCTGCTGCATCGAGTGAGTCCGGCGAAATTAGCAAAACGCAAATTGTTCCAATCAGCAATGATGCCGCGATCAGAAGTGCGGGGCTTCGAAGCACACCGGTTAATCTCTTGCGTTTGACTGTATCTGCCATCCTACTGCTCTCCTGCCAGATAAGACTTAACAAATTCGGTCAACTGTTGACCTACATAAATGTGTCCCGGGGCGGTGAGGTGCACCGCGTAAAACATATCTTTGCGAGTTTGAAATTGGAATTGTTCAGCCGGTTTCTCTAAGTCTACTAGAGAGATTTTCTTGTCTGCGCAAATCTCGTTGAGCATGGTGATTTCATCGTTGTAAGTGAAGTCATTAAAAGCTGTGTCTATTCCTTCGGTGGGGCAAAGTGACGAGCGAACCGGCATCGCGATTACTGCAAACTTTCCTCCGGTTGCCAATTTGGTTTCCTTCCTCATCTCTTCCAGAAGGGAACCAAGCGAGCGCATAATAAACTGCTGGTAAACGGGGCGCCCTTCCTGGTGTGGCTTCTCTTGTACACCCTGAATGCCTTGTTTATTGTCGCCCGGCGCATTGGCGCCTGCCTGTTTGTGCCCCGACGTTTCGGCGGCTATGGATTTCTTCCGTGCTGGTGTTTCTGTGCCCTTGCCGGGTACTTTCCCCTGGTTGGAGGCAGTCGAATCAGTCTTGAGTTTTGCACCCGGGGCTTCTGTGGGTGTCGATGCCGGGGCGAGCTTCGGGAAATACTTGCCGGCTTCAAGTTGCAACCGCTTGGAGATTTCCTTAATTCCTTTACCAGGGCGTGTTAGAAGCAAATTTACATACTTGTAGGTTTCATTGTGCATGCTCCAATCTAATTCCAGAGCAGCGAACAATCCCCAGAGGCGGCTATTCTGACGCAGCCATTCGAACTGCTGCAAAAATTTTGCTCGTGGAGTTCTCATCCAATTCTTGACTGGCGAGGTATCGATCGTCAGTTTTCCACCAGGCAAATGCAACGCATACGGCCGCACATTCGTTATTACCTGATCGGGCGCCGACCAATTCTCGAAGCTGTCTCTGCTGTTGTAGCAGACCAGAACGATATCCGGCTTGTACTGAAGTACTTTGCTCTTGAGCAAGATGTATTCTTGTGCCGTTGAATAACCAGACACTCCAAAATTGAGCACTTGCACCGGCTTGTGCAGTTCTTCACTGAGTTGGCGCTCCATTACTTTGCCGAAGGTCTTTTCCATCGGCACCTGAAGCGACTCTGTTAACGAATCACCAAGCAAGGCGACACGCAGAGTTCCCGGAGGCTTGGCGATGGTGATTGCCGAATCTCGCATTCCAACATTATTGAACCACGACACGCTATAGCCTTCCGAGCGCCATGTCACGCGCTTATTGGTCAAATGAGCGGACCCGAGCACCGGGTCTAGTTTGAATATCTCTTCTTCGCCCAGCCCTGCGCAAAACAATGTTGCTTCCACAAACAAAACTGCCGCTACTTGCCACAGCAGTATCTGCACCACAGTAATCGCAAGGGGGCGCTTCTTAGCAACCGCACGTGGTGCTTCTGTTGTTGGAGACTTTTGCTCGACTGCTATGGTGCTACTCATATTGGTGCCTTAGAACTGGAAGTAAATAAAAGGTGTTGCCTGAGTAGGCTTGGCGGCAATCATTATTAGAACGGCTGCCGTCCAGGATGCCAGCCTTAGTGGAAGCGGATACATCATTGTGTCCGACTTGTCGATGCCGCGAACTCTTTTTGTAGTGTCTGTAAGTATCCAGTAACCGAGGTAAATGGCCGCAAATATGATCACGCCTGATTTGTCGAGGTATTCGATTGTTCTGTTCTCCAGCGAAAAGTTCGGCAAGCTGCTGAAGATGTTCCAGGTTGTATTCAAATCTGGTGCGCGAAACATTACGAAGGCGGCTGCAACAAACATAAAAGTCAAAGCGATATTAAATAACCGCACCGGCCATGCCGTTGCGATGGAGCGAAGAAATGACGTCTTCTCAACAATCTCTCGCCACTCTCTATTGATGATCAATCCGATTCCATGCATGCAGCCCCATGCGACAAATTGCCATGCCGCGCCGTGCCATAAACCGCAAATTGCCATGGTCAGGAATAAATTGCGAACGTTTCCAAGGCGCGTTGCGCGAGAACCGCCCATGGAAATGTAAACATAATCGCGAATCCAGGTAGAGAGTGACATGTGCCATCTACGCCAGAAGACACCGATGTCTTCGGCAGTATAGGGAAGGGCGAAGTTTGGTGGCAAGCGGATTCCCAGTAGTAGCGCCGAGCCTCTTCCGATATCGGTGTAACCGGAAAAATCGCAGAAAATCTGTATGGAAAAGCCAAAGAATGCAAGCCATGCATCGCCGGAGGAAATTGGTACCAGACTGGAGTAGCTATTGGTGATCACCCAGCCCAGAGGATCTGCGATGGCCACTTTTTTGAACATGCCCTGCACAATCAGTGTCATTGCCTCGTTAAACAGGTCTGCGGACCAGGGCAATGGTTTGCGAAGATTTTCAACAAATTCCTGATAGCGTTTTATCGGTCCGGCGATTTGCGACGGGAAGAAGGCCGTGAACGCTGCAAATTCCATCCATGAACGTACCGCTTTACTTCCTCGGTAAATATCAACCAGATAATGAATGAATTCAAATACAAAGAATGAGATTCCAAGCGGCAAGATAATCTCAAGCACCGGAGCCTTCATGGCATCAGTGTTATGCCACTGGAGAGCACTACCGAACACCTTGAGCACACCGACGGCATTGGCAAGGAAAAAGTTTGTGTACTTGTAGTAACAGAGACAGCCGAGGTTCAGGACTACGCCTGCTCCCAGCAGCAATTTTGAGAAAAGAGGAGAAGATGACAAGCGCTTCTCAAGTGTAATCCCCATGAACCAGTTGAGCGTTGTCATTACCAAGAGCAACACGCCGTAAACCGGCAACCAGTTCATATAAAAATAGTAGCTTGCGGCTACCACCAGCGCCAGGCGAGCGAACCCCCGCGTTCGCCAATAGAGAAAAACCACTATTGGCAAGAAGATCAGATATTGAAAACTGCTGAAAATCACCGCGATTGATTCCTTTGTCCATTTGCCCACAATGGCGCGATCTGTGAGAGTGTGGACACTTGACAGAGCAACATCTGTTGATGGTACCACTTGCCTTCTGGTCATTCATTTTGTAGGTTTTACGTTGTGGTAAATACCTTTTTATTTTGCTGTCTGACAGCTCCTTCACAACCCTTTCGCAGGACCGTGCTAGGCTGACAAGCTGGTCTGGGTGCACCAGCTTATACGGACACCGCCGATGGCTATATTGACTTCACAAAGAAGTGCCAGCGAAACCGCTCAGCCGCAATCAGTTGCGTGCAGCCCGGTGCGCAGTAAAGTAACCTGGCAAAGGCTCCTGAACGAAGCTTTTTTCGTTGTGCTGATAACCGCCGGTGTATTGTGCGCCTTTGGTAAAACGGTCTTTTCCGCGGTGCCGATTTCGCGACTCTATCAATTGGGACAACGCGACTCTTTGTTCGCGCAATATTACTCCGGTGCGCGAGAAGGCTACGATGCGTCCGTTTACCAGTACTTCTTACCCAATCATGTTTATACGGTGCAATCGTTATTGTGCGGGCATATTCCGCTTTGGAATCCCTTAACAGGTTGCGGCGCGCCCCATCTGGCAGATATTGAAACTGCGGTTCTCTGGCCTGCACGTATATTGCTGCTGGCAATCGAGCCTATTCGAGCATGGAATCTTCTTTTAGTATTGAACCTTGTCGTGTTTGGCACCGGTACATTCGTTTTGGCACGAGTTCTAGGACTCTCCAGGCTTTCAGCAATGTGTGCGGGATTGGTCTTGTCTTTCTGCCCATACCTGATTTTTCAGTCTGAGCTGATCGGCGGATGCTCTTCGCTGACACCGTGGGTCATGGCATCATTTACGACTATGGCTCTTTCGGATAAGTTCATCTGGCGCATTGTAGCGTCGCTTGCTTGCGCAGTTATGGTTGTATCAGGACATCCAGAGCCGGTGTTTTTCGGTATTTCAGTTGCGTGCATATTGCGGTTGTGCTTCGCTATTACTCTGCACAACAACCGTCTAAACAAGAGCACGCTACCAGAGAACGATCTCACAACGCAAAATGACGAGATCCTGGCGCGTAACAGGAGCCTACCGCCAAGCAAGTATCGGCTTATGGCAAACCGGCTGTTGAAAGCATGCGGCGATATAGCCATGGTGGGAGGGAGCAGCCTCGGTCTGACTGCCTTCGTTCTGCTGCCCTTCGTGGAATTGCTACTCAACTCAGAATGTTACAAGCTCGGCTTAGAAGGCTGGAGTTTCGGGGTGCCACTGAATACGGTTCTTGTGAATTTGATTCATCCGGCTTACGGCAGTTGTAGTCCCTATATTGGGATTGCTGTGCCGGTGATGATGGTCCTTGCTCTGTTCACTGCAATGAAACGCCCCGTGATAGTCGGATTGTTTCTCGCTCTGGCCATAGCCCTTGCCTTGATGTGTCGCATCGGCCCGCTGGAGGGATTGTTGACATGGAAGGCATTGTCCTGGTTCGTTCCTAAGTACAGTTGGCCTTCGGTGCTCATCTTGTGTTCGGTGCTGGCCGCTTTTGGGCTTGAACGGTTCATTTACCGGCGCGAGGAAAACCCGGTTTCAGCAGACCTCAGCGCGCAAGTGTCTGATCAGCCAGGACCGGCTTTGGAACTGCGCGGGTTAAAGGAAACCGGACAATCGTTCGATTCAATGGAAACGGAGTCCGGCACATTATTGCCGGGCACCGCCGCTGGTGACATTTCGACAGTGCCACCGCTCAACGCGACACGCAGATCGACCTCGAGCGTCAAATTGAAATCCGTATCTGCAGTTGGAGCCGTTTGGCAGGCGGCCCGGTTTCACCGATCTGCCGATGCTCGAGCGATTGTGATTGCCATAAGCTCAATTGCCGTCGCGCTGGTGTTGTGCAAGTTTTGTCCGGCGCTTCTTCAATCTAGACCGATGGACGAAGCCTTCGATCACTTAGTAGTGCAGAACAAAGCATGGGTGCGAGATCTGATTCTGCTGGCGATTCTTTCGTCGGGCGTAGCGGGCTTATGGATGCCTGCACGGTTGCGGACGATCTTTATTACCGCCCTCGTTTCGGTTTGCACAGCCGTTAGCTTGGGAAGCAGTGTCAAGTTGGCCAGCCCGCCTCGCCCCGTCATCAGATACGACACTATGGCGCCGATACCCTTCCTCCAAAGTTCTCACGAGCGAATGGTGTCCATGGGGCGGCATGTACTTTGCCCCGATACCAACCTGGCGTATTCGATAGCTAATATCGTGCCGGTTAACGTCTATCATCCAACCAGGTTTCAAACCTTCATGAAGAAGGCGGGCGTCACCCACGAAGGAGTCAATGAATTCTTTGACGGGCGCTTGAGTAAGTTCATCGATATGGCATCAGTGAAGTATGCCGTCTCGCCGCTACCAGTACTGGCAACGGAAGAGATGTCGGGTGAGCCTCGTGAAATTGCCGTGACTGAGCGTCCGTCGTGGACTTTGGTGTCGGCGACCAATGCTGCTGCTGTTAAGGCCGAGGGAGTTGTTCTTGAGGCGGGAGCCCTGAGGCTTTTTGTTGAGAACTCTGAAGTAATCGGCCGCCTGCGATTTTCGGCACCGTCTTCTCGGGCCGGTGAACTGGCATGGCAAGCGGTTTTGCTTGATGACAAAAACCAAGTGATTTGGTTTGGTGATCTTGAACGTTTGGAGTACATGTTTGCCGCCAAGACCAGCAGTGGTGTTCAGTCTTATACCAAAGATGTTGCTGTGGCCATACCGTGTAAGCTACAGCAAGATTCTGTAGTTACGCTCGCTGTTCAAATGTTCGATTGGCGAACCAAGAGTTATGTCAACTGCCCGGTGCCGCCGTACAAGTCACCGGACAAACTTTCGTTAGTTCCAATTGCTAGTTTCATCCCCTCCGGGGCAAAGTTGTCCACAAGCTGCAAGCTGGAGGTAACCAGAGGGGAGTTACGGTCGCGGCATTTTCGACTGGTTAGTGAGAATGAGGGACGAATTCGTGTGTACGAGAATGTCAGAGCTCTTCCCGCGGCATATATAGTGCACTCTGCACGATATGTGCACGATGGTCAGCAGGCACTGAAGTTGCTCGAGTCACCCGGCTTTGATCACGAGCATTGCGCCGTGCTTGAAGTAAACCCCGCTACCTCCGTGATTGAACGCCAACCCGGGGCTGACTCAAAAGGTCAAGTCGCAGTGAACTCTGTCGGGGCGAAATGCTCAATAAGCAGACCGGATTCAAACACTGTTCTCATAAAGTGCCAACAAAGTCGGCCCGGGTTTCTTGTTCTGACGGATACGTTCTATCCGGGCTGGCAAGCCCGTCTTGTTCAAGATGGAATAAGTCGAGAGCTTCCAGTTCTTCGGGCAAATTATCTATTTCGGGCGGTCTGTGTTCCGGCGGGCAAATACACTATTGAGTTTCGCTATGCGCCATTGACTGTGTTTGGCGGTGCTGCAATTTCGGTGCTGACCCTTTTGATTTTGGCGTTCCTGGCAATTCGAGAATTCTTGCACAGCAAATCGCGGCGGAACTGATCGCTCTAACCCGAGTAGGCTTTCACGTTCTTGTGCCCGGGCGAATTTTTCCTCCAACCGGGCCGAACGATTCGGACATCATTCGTTTTGCCGTCTAGAAACGTGACCACCAGCATTGACGACTGCGCCATTAAGTACCAGCACGTCTGCTCCACTGCTCCGTTCTTCCGTCGTCGTGGATCGATGGCTGATGCTGCAGGACCAACAATGCTCTCAAACTGTTCGCGGGTCAAATTAGCAAAGACGTGTTGCTCCATAAATTCTGCGGCGGTGTCTTCCGTCGGGTTGCTGCTCCATTGTGCAGCGAAGCTTTTGTATCCCGAAATTTTTCTCGGGGCAAAGTGTTGGTGAGAGCGTTGACGGTCAGCCAGGCTCAACGTCAAAATTGCTGAACAGACCACGATGCAGACGACGGCGATGGTGCGCTTGACTGCCGACATCAGGCGACCTGAAACGCAATCTGAGAAGCTATATAGCTGCCTGCCTTCTCCGCCGGGAGCATTAAGCCGGCGCACCAGTCCACCAGCACAAGTTTATTCTTCTCCATAAGCTCCACCAGAGCGTCGGCATCATCGAGAGGAATAGTGGCTGTCCTACCGCGTAAAAGACCTAGAGCTAAGACGTCATCGTCGCTATGAATCCCGTAGATGTACAGCCCTTCTCGCGTTCGCAGGGCAAATGCGCCACATAGAAGACCGGTGACATTTCGAAAGCCCAACCCGTCGAAGGAAACACTGTCTTCTAGCTGCGAAAGTAAATCGCTTAGAGAAAGTTCTCCTGCAGACAGGGGCCGCGGAACTTCCTTTCGCACGTGCAGGTGTCGAAAAAATCCCGACGCAGTAGAAGAAGCGGTTACTATTCCGTCGATACTGCGAAGACAGGCGTCAATGTTTGTCATCTGAGTGGAAGAGACCAGTTCAATCTGCCTCCAGTCATCTTCCAGGATTTCGAGAATTTGCTTTCCGAGTTTGCTGGTTCCCTCATCTATGTCAGGCACAGAGCCACTAATGGTGGGCAAGTTGTAGATCAGCTCGTCGACCTTTATGGTGGTGATTTCAACCTTTCGAATTTGCAGCCGCAATGTGCCTGTCTTCAGATATTCGCGGCGATCGGCCGGCTCTGCTTCAAGCACTTCCCACGTGTCTGTGCCGACCTTTACGGTGGTATATCCGTCGAACGTCTCCGGTAAATCCGATGGAGCGCTAGATGTCTCGCCCATTGGTTCCCCTGTTTCCGCGTCGATCAGCGTTACCTTGATTTGTCGCCTGGCAAACACCGTTGCTCCTCCGTCGCATAGTCAGAAGGTGTACATTGTGCCACAGACCGAGCACCGGGAGAGCACAAAATTACAGATCCCGGGTATTGGAAAGTCCGTATTGCGTTATTGTTTGCGATTCGGCAGCCTGATCGTCTCAGTTTTCAGCTCGTTTCTGTGATTTTTAGTGCCCGTGGCCGGAAGAGCAGAACTGCTGAGCCTTCGACATGGAAGGTTGTGGTTGCCAAACTCCGTCGATTGCTGAAATAATCACGTCTATGCAAAAGCCCTCAAATGAGAAGACGAACTCAGGCGCATTTCAACGGTGGCGCAAAATTGCCAGCATAAGTGCCGTTGTTTATCTTGTCGGCGCCATAGTTGTATGTCTTGCGGGATCTCCGGATTTCCGCGCCACGATTCAAGAATGGTTCTCTACGCTTACTCCGGAGCCAGGCATACAGTTGCTCAGCAACATGGTGTACTTTTCCGGCAGTGAGCCCAATGTTCCAACCGAATTTCACACTGGAGATTTATATTTACCGGAATCCGCTGAAGGGAATTCCAGTAGCAAGAACGAGAAACAGCCGTCTGACCGAAGTTCACCCGGGAACCTGCGACCGGCAATTGTGGTTGTGCATGGTGGTAGCTGGTCAACGGGAAGCAAGAATGATCTTCCCGAAACCATGATCGCCAGATACTTTGCGCGCCATGGCATCGTTGCCTTTAGCATCAACTATCGCATGCTTGGTCATGGTGGAGAGTTTCCCGCTGATGTTGTAGATACAAAAAGAGCGCTGGTATTTCTCGTTGAAAATGCTGCCAAATGGAGGATTGACCCGGCACGACTAATCGTCACTGGCACTTCATCCGGTGCCTATGCTGCGATGATGGCGGCCTACACCCCGAATGAGACCCCATTTTTCATTGAGACGAAGGATTCGGGAAGGCTACCAAAAGTGAGGGCGGTGCTAAGTTTCTATGGACCGACTGAGTTTGACAAACTTTCAAGCAATAAATTTCTTCAGAAATACTTGCAAAAAGATGCAGGTTCGTATGAGAAAAAACTGAAAGTCTGTTCGCCCATCACCTATTCAGAAACAGCAGTTCCAACGTTTTTCGCCCATGGAACCGCTGATCAGAACGTTCCAATTCAGCAGTCAATTGATCTGGCTCGGGCTTTGGGGCAGGAGCACATACCTTGCGAGCTAGTTCGGATTGAGGGGGCGGATCACTTCGTCGGCGGGGCTTCCAGGGTGCTTGTGCTGGACCGCATGATGATCTTTCTCGATCGAATTCTTTATTCAAAATCCTTACAGTAAGCGTTGCGTAACTGCAAGAGCGCCGTGGGTCCGCCTCGTTCGCTCTGGCCTTGGTTCGCGCTAGAACGCAGTCATTGTCTTCAATAGTTTAATGTCCGTGTTTTTAAGATTTTTCAGTAATCAATGAGAATAGCCGTAACTCCCATCCTGCCGGAACAGCGCAGGTGTAACGTAAGTTTCGAACCATCGACGGTGCGCACGGATGCGGCCAGTGTGATGAGCTATACTTTTCGTCGCCATTAACCTATAAGACATGCGGACACGTAGTTTTCAGGGGTCACCGCCGTTTAATGACATTAAGAAAACCAACCTTAGCAAGAATTAGTGGGGTCGGCGTCGCGGTGCCACCGAAATTGCTGACCAACCAAGATCTTGAAAAGATGGTTGAGACCAGCGACGATTGGATTGTTGAACGCACCGGAATCAAGCAACGCCACCTGGTGGAGCATGGCGTGACCACGTCTGATCTTGCTGCTGAAGCTGCTCTTGACGTGCTCAAGAAGACTGGTGTAAGCCCGGAGGATGTTGAACTTATCATAGTTGCAACTATCACTCCTGACATGCACTTGCCGGCGACGGCATGTCTTGTACAGCATAAAATAGGAGCAACCCGAGCGTGGGGCTTTGACTTATCGATCGCTTGTTCCGGTTTCTTGTACGCATTGCAGACTGGCGCCCAGTTTGTCGGCAATGGAGTTCACAAAAATGTTTTAGTAATCGGTATGGAAGTCATGTCTTCTATTATTGACTACACCGATCGAGCTACTTGTATCATATTCGGAGACGGCGGCGGGGCTTGTTTGCTACAACCATCACCCAGTGAACAAGAGGGGTGTTTCGGCGACTTCTTGTTCGAAGTAGATGGTTCTGGCGGTGATTCTTTGTGTGTACCTGCTGGTGGATCCAAGATGCCAACGTCTCAGGAAACACTGGATAAACGACTACACTTTGTCAAGCAAGATGGAAGAGCTGTCTTCAAATACGCTGTACGGAAAATGCCCGAACTCTGCGTCAATTTGCTTGAGCGAAATAATCTTACCGGGTCGGATATCGATCTGTTCATTCCGCACCAGGCCAATCTCCGAATCATAACAGCTTCTGCAGAGCGACTCGGCCTGCCGATGGAGAAGGTTCTCGTGAATATCAATGAGTACGGTAATACGACCGCAGGAACACTGCCATTAGCTCTCGACAGTGCGCTCAAGCGCAACTTGCTCAAGAAAGGCGATCTCATTTTGTTTGCAACAATGGGCGCGGGCTTAAGTGCAGGTGCGGCGCTGGCTCGTTGGGGATTCTAAGAAGCGATAGTAGCGGGAGATATAAGAGCGATCTCCCTCTCCGTTCGTTCATTCGATTTGCTCTAAGCTGTGCGGAGCCAATTTCCTCGCGTTTTCAACCGTGCTTCAGCTCTCTCTTGCAAGCCACGCGTGTCTTCCAATATGGGCTTCAGCCAGGGCACTTAACAGTGTTGGATTGCAATGATTCCAAAAACTTACACGCCGTGTTCTTTGATGGGCTTCAGCGAGGCGACGACAACGGGCGACGGCGAATTGATTAACAGCTAATTGCCAAAGTGCAGCGCAGTGCGCGACAAAGTTTGCTCGACTTGTTCCATTGCGTTCGAAGACGAGCTTCACTTCCAGCTCTTTCTCAGTTCCTTTGATTAGGCAACATTGAGAAATGCATATACAAAGTTCAACCAATTGGCTTGCGGAGTGGTGGAGCGGTATTGAGGCGGACGTACACCAGGTTTTGCTGTCCGCTAACGGACATTGAGATTCGAAAGAGGACTAGAATGAAACTAACGATCGGCTCTATGAAAAGCAAGTTCATCTCCTGTGTGGGAGGCCAACGCATGAATAGCCGAAAACCATACGTACTTATCGTGGATGATTCGGAACCAGGCTTCCTCTATGATCTATTGGGCAAACGAATCGGTATTAACGTGTGTACCGTGAACAGCCTTGCTGAGGCGCTAGGGGTTGTTGCTAAGGCGGATTTCGACCTTATCCTCATGAATTGGAGTCTTCCCGATTGTGATGGACTGGTAGCCCAATTTGTTATCCGCGAGAAGCTCATTCGAAGAAAGCAGAATATTGCGATCATTTGTGTCACCGCCAGAGCTATGCTTGGTGACCGCGAAAAATGTTTGAGCGCCGGAATGGATGACTATCTGTCCAAGCCGTTCACTATTCAGCAGCTACGAGAAGTCGTTTATAAGTGGCTTCCTCAAAGAAGTTTTCGGAATCGCAATTCGGCGTGAGTCAGGTTCACGACAACTGCCCTGGATAATCGCCTGCCGGGGCTCATTTGGATTCCGTTTTGGTTGCGGAGAGTTCGCGCTTAAGAACCAATATTTCGCGAGAGCCTGATAGTGCGCTCCAGTACTTTCGGCGATCAATGATTTCGTAGTTTGGAACTGGTGAAAAGCTAACGATGTAATTTTCGCGATCGACGCTCCACCACCGCCATTGATCTCTGGGCGCTTCCCCGCGATGAGTGAATTCATACCACGTGCTCCACAATTTCAGATTTTTGAAAAGAGGCGGGTTGGAGTAGTAGTTGTATTCTGCGCCTCCGTCAATTTCGCCAGGGGCGACACCGTGTTGCTCCAGCGTCACCAAAGCATCCCATCGCGCGCGGTTCCAGGAGAGAAGATCCTGGCAGGCTGCGGCGGAGTAGATCGCATACATCGCCAGTAGTGGCACTGAGACGAAAAGGATAGTGCGTCTTGCACCCTGGCCCGGTCGAAGCCAGCGCCATATCAGACCGAGGCAGAAAGTCGTAGAAAGGAACGGAAACAAGTAATATCGATCAATATCAGAAAAGCTCGATTGAAGCATTACAAACAACCATTGGCTGGCGCACAAAGCAAACAGAAAGAGCACCACTGCTGTGCGTCTCATTCGGCGTTCAAAGTGTTCGGATCTAGATCGTCTCTGTGTTTTCCAAGCCAGAGCAGTGCGTATAAAGAGTGAAAGAGAGCGATGCAGTCCGGCGCCGAGCAGAGCACCTAAAACAAACCCGAGTATGCCTGACGCTCCTGTGAGAAACGAGCGCACTCTATTTGGCAAGTTTGCATGGTTGATGCCGAGCAACGTATGGGCTCCCACGGCGGGCATACGAAGAAGATTCTGATTGAATGGCATTAGTTTCTTCGCCACAATGACATATTGCGTAAGCGAATAGGTCATGATCGCTGCGGAGATACAATACCAACTTGTTGCGACTTGCTGCACGCCAGCTGCGGGAAGAGGAGGAGTTGAGGGTGCCGGTGCCTTTGCTTGTCCTTGTGCAGTTAGGGCGGGCGCATGTTTGGTCGGACGACTCGCACCGGAGAATAGCATTGGCAGGAGTTCTCGATGAAAACATAAGAGAATCGGGGCACAAAATAGTCCGGTATAACAAAGCAGCTGTCCGGCTATTTGGGTAAGTGGCAGGAACATTTTTGACGGCGCATGCAAAATGTCGCGCACCGTAGACGCTACCATTCCTTTGTACCAGATATACAGTGCAGAGAAGTCGCTGGTTGCGAGCATCCACTTGTCCGCAAAAACTCCAGTCACCAGTGGTAATACCACAAGCCCGACCAGCAAAGTCCACGAATGACGCCGGCAGAGCCACAACGTCAGCAGCAGTAATCCGTTGACAGCAGCCATCATAGCCAGATTCTGTCTTACGAGGCTCCCTGCGATAAGCGCCAGGGTTGCCAACGCAAAATCACCCTCATTACGTCTGCGCATTCCGCGTATGGCAAAGAACGTGTAGATAATAAGCAAACTAAACGCCGGTGTGTCTGTCATGAATGAAAACGCAAGGTTAACAGTGATCGGATTTGCGGCGAATGTCAGGGCAAAGAGAAGCGCTGTTAACTTGTTGAGGCGCAATTCCCGCATGCAGCCATAGAGTCCCACTGTTCCGGCAAATGCCCAGAATACCCCGGTGCATCGCAGCACGACGTGACTGAATCCAAAAACTTTGCAGGCTGCTGCGCCGAAGAGCAAGTGAAAAATACAGGCCGGCGCACAGGCGAGCAGTCTAAGTTCACCCGTTTGCAAGAAGTGTTTGACTCCTTCGGCATAGATCCAGTCATCATTGAGAGGAAAGTCGCCGGACACCGAAACGAAGACCGCGTTGGCAAGCCAGAACAACAGAATTGCTGAGGGAGCTAACCATTTGTTTGCAGCGGCGGGAATCTTGCTATTTTGGTTCGACGGGGAACTTTGAGTTCCCTGGTTAGTGTTTCGGTGCGGAGTGGTGATTGTCGAGGTCATCTCCGTTGTCCTACGTCCGATTTGACGAGAGCCGCCTGGTTTAGTGTTTTAGAGGGAACGATCGCAGTGGTGCTTGTCGCAGTATCTGTCTGCGTATTTGTAACTGGGACGTTGCCTACGAAATCAATTCTTCCGTACAAACTAAGTGTGCTTCCGTCTTCAATAGTTCTTCCGGCAATAAGCCTATATGCATCACCGTGAGATACCTGCTCTTCAATCTGCTTGTAATTTATGGCCGACTTTTTGCTATCGAATTGCAGTCCCTGCGATCCGGTCTTCAGAAGATAAAAATGGAAATTTCTCCAGCTATTGTGATCGAAGTCGATGCGATCCCCGGTTGGTGTCCACAATCTTGTTGTGGTGGGACGCACATTGCTTCCCTCATAACGCGAGATGAGAGCGACAGTATGAACGCTCAGCTCGGGTGTACTGGGCAGCATATTGAGCCAGCACACTTGATTATTAGACGCTCTCTTGCATTCGCGAACGACCCATTGCTGTCCCCACAGGTCTCCCGGCGGTGTTGGATTAAAGCTTGGTTCCAGTGGACCGCGGCGGTCGGTGTTCGTGCCGAGCAATGTTCTTATTACAGGCCGCGAAATTGGTATTGGATACGGTGCGAAGTTCTGCGCGACGAATTGAACCAGACCGAGGAGAGCAAGTGCACCGGAAAGAGAAATCATGATCCTGTTCTTCTCACGAAACCATCGGCAAAGTTGAGCGGAGCAGAGCAGCGCCGGAAAGAGCAAGGCGTTAGCGATGTATCTGTGCTCGGGTAACTGAAACGGCAATGCCGACATGCACAATATTCCGGTGATTGCGGAGATCGCGGGCAAGAATAAATCTCGTAATTGTTTTCGCGAGGCCAGGCAAAGCGACAGAAGTGCCAACCACAACAACGGATAGCCTGTCAGCCCGGAAGCGCAGTTAACATACCCGAGAAGGTTTGGCATGAAAGCCGTTAGAATTGTACGACTTCCTAACTCACCGGCGTTTCGGTGCATATATCCATTTATCTCTGCTGCATTGGGAATGACCCAGACAGCGAGGAAAAGAAGAACCATCAGGCCTGCCGATGTGAGTTGTAAGGCGCGGTCCCATCGGGTCGTTCGAAGTTGCTGTAGAAGGATTGCAAAACAGGGCGCAAATAGAAAGAATGGAGCGATTTGCTTCGTTGTACAGGCCAGACCCAGGGCAGTGCCGCACAGTATAGCTCTCGACCAGTTTGGCTTTTGTTGCCACCAAACCACGCTTAGCATGGCCGTGCAATACATACTGAGGTGCGGAAAATCCAGGAGCTTGATGTGACTAAGCAGCGCAACGCAAGGATAGATATTTATGAACCCCACCGAAAGAGCCGCTGCCACCCTGTTGCGCAGTAAGAGAAGCGCTGTAGCGCATGTGGAAAAACTCAGCACCACCGAAAACACTATGAGCGACAGGGAATCTACCCAGCGAGCATTCCCCAAAAGCGCTTTCAAGGCACCGTTGAAAATATGAACAGTGGCTGGATAACAGTAGTTTACGGTCAAAAAATCCTTGATCCAGTGAATGTTCCATGGCCGAGCATGACGCAATAAATCGGCATATTGAAATTCGACTCTAACATGATCGGCTGCATCCCAAAAAGGCCAGCTGTTGTCGAAAGCGAACCAGCACGACAACAACACGGGAAAAATCAGACAGGTGGCAACAAGCCAGCCGTTGAAGCGTAGTCCTTTAAGGTCTGTGTCATTCTGATTTCCGGTCGCGCCCGCAAGTAGCCCTGATTCAGGCTGGCTCATTTCGGGTTTCCGGGGTAGCTCTCTTGTCGCCATTCTTTGCCCACGCACATATCAAGAGAAATAAGGTAGCAGTAGCCGCGCTGCGCGAAATTACCAAAATTTATACTCTAATAGGCAGACGCTTGTAAAGTGGTGCAGCGCCAGCCTTTACGGGAGCGGAGAAGCTAAGCAAACTCTCTCCATCTCGGCCGGGAATTTCTTGAATGGCCAGGGCAATTCGAATCGAGCGCAATGTCAAGCAGGGGAATCTGTCGGACCCGCTATGAGGTCTCCGGCTTCCCCCTGTCAAGGTGTTCGCTGCACGACGAAAGTCACCGGAAAACTTTGTTGTGATCGAAAGATGAACCGTTGATTCTGCGCAGGCGAAGAGTTCAGTGCCGTGTGCACGATCGCAACATGTTGTCGGATGCGGCGTGTTCGCTCCGACCCTGGCATTGCTCGTGTTACTTCTGGACTTACCGATGAAGTTACTTCAGAATAGCAGGCTGCCGATTGGCATCGCTAGACCCGCGCGATGGCAGAACTATCGGCATTTCTGCAAGACATTGACTAGACCCGAAAGGGAGGCTTGTCTTTCCCGGGTAAATCAAAGACAGACTAGACGGTCACCAGAATTGAGCCGCCGGATCTGTTTCGCGGTCGGCAGAATGCAACGGTGGAGTACCACTACGTTGTTAACAATTCGCTTCGGCGGAAGACTCAATTCGAGGGGCGCCAGAATTTCTATAAGGACGATCCTTTACTGAAGACCGTTACAAAGACAAAGACTACAACAATCCTTGATTCGTGGTTGTTTCCAGGGTGCCTCGACACGTCAACCGCTCGGAATTCTGGCGTTTTTCGTCCTTCTTGTCGGAGCGGGGATCTCGCTAAGTGTCTGGTACGTTCCGTTGAGACATAGATTGTTAGCTCAATCCGGCCAAGCTGTTATTGGTGTGGTGAACAAGAAGTTCAAGAGTCTAGACCCTTCAATTCCGGGCTACCAAATAGCTTATGAATATTCGGTTTCCGGAATCTCCCACACAGCTATAATGGATGCCTCCGTTGATGATTTTGTGAAGATCGTTCCAGGCAGCTCTATCACCGTGCTTTACGATCGAACCGACCCGAACAACAGCGCCATCTATTTGCTCTCTTATTATCTGGCACGATTTTAGTTGGACTGACCAACTCCTCACGTAGCACAGCAGCAAAATGTTGAACCAGGCAAATTCAGCGCAAGCGGGGCATCAGCAGCCAGCTTGGCGAGTATGATTTGGTGGCAGGCGTGCTAACCTCAGCGCGGTCGATATGCACCGCAGTGAATGATCTGCAAATAAGTCGATTGAGGACACTCCGGCAGATAGATCCGTAGACATATGAGAAAGGAGCTACTTTATTGGTTAGGAAAATCGCTACTGCAACAAGTCCACTCACTAAAGCTTGTATCAGAAGCGATTCATCTCGGCCACATAAATGGCCTGTTCTGCCGAGAATGCAGGATTCGGATTAACGCTTTGCTGCCAGTGATGCGAAGAGTGGAAAGCCTTGGGACCGAGGCATCTTGTCCGCCAACTGTGGCCAACCGTTCCGCCAATGCAGCAGCTCTTGCCGGGAAGAGAGTTGATTGCAACGAGTTAGGTGTGATCAAGATATGATCGTCCATCCCTCTAGCCTATCCGTGGACGAATCCAGGCCACGGAAACCGCTTAAGATTTTGCACAAACATCTTGCCGTTAGTCACAAAAGACTGTCACAATGGAGTCCGTTAAGACGTTCGCCATTGTTTGCAACCTTGGAGCCGGAAATGTCACAGGAAGATGCAGTACCTCGCGAAGAGCCGGCAGGAACGCCACCACCACCACCGTACATAGGCGATGAAGCAGAAATTGATCGTAAGCGGCGTGAGGCGGAAGAAGACGAACGCCGACAAAAACTCATCGAAGCCGCACAGGGAAACACCAGGCTCGCCTGGTTTATCGGATCGATAATGGCTATTCTCGCCATCGCATACACAGCCATGGCACATAAGTAGACCATCGCGGAATAGATTTCCAACGGAATTAGCCCGTTAACGCCAAGTCCGAATTGGAGCAGAGCGTCGTCACTGCTGTATCAGGTTCTCCCATAAACAAGTACGCATCGCTGAGCCTCGGCGGCCGGCTTCAGGGGACATCTTGTGCACTGAAATCGCCGGCGACATACCCGCCGAGCATTTGCAGCATTTTCGTCCCGAGCCCGACGGACTTCCTCTGGATCAGAGGGGCTCAGAAGTAGCCGGAACTTGTGCCCTTCTTTCAAATGGTTTTCAGATTTGCCCCCTAAGATTCGGTACATGGAAACGAACCGACGAGGTGGTCACAAATGTCTAAGCTGTTTCTGGTGATGCTGGTTTCTTTAGTAACTGCTGGACCAGTCGCTGCACAAGACGCCCTCTCATCCCGGGCCGATACCGGAACAACGGGCGGATGGAGTGACGGCACCGCTGGAAACGACAATGGTCCATCGAGCAACACACGCACTGGAAACCCGGGGCTACCAATGGTCAGCAGCAGCAGCCCTCTCAAGGGTGGCTACGCAGCACCGGGCAATTTCGCTTTGAGACAACTTGGAAAGAACTCTCTGCCCCCTACGCGACTCAACAGTTTTGTAAGACAGGGTGGCGAGGCAGTCTTCGGAGACGAAGGCATATTCCTCCCGCCGTTTGATTCCTTCACTGAAGAACATCGGATCGAACGGGCAATGGAACGAAATCCCGACCTCACCACTAATCACAGAATTAGCGGACCGAGCGCCTGGGATTTTCCTAACTAAAACAGCTGTTACATGCCATCAGGGGCTCTTCAACTCGAACCTTGACAGGAATGTAAGTTACGCAGAGTGATATCCAAGGATTCATAGAAACAATGATTTGCTGGTGAGAACACCATTCCCACAGTGTATGAAAAATCGAACTTACCAGTGGTCGAAAACTTTCCGGACCGAATGTCATAGCGTATAAGAGCTGATTCCGTAGGAAGGTAGAGGCATCCGGCTTGCCAATCCAGGGTTACGAATCGCAAGCCGAGCGGTGGACCGGGTGGCAGTGGGATTGCCTTGCAATGCCCTGTGGATGGATTAATCGAATAGAGGTTGTAGGAGTTGACAGCGAAGTATTGGTCTGTTTTCGGATCAAATACGCTGCCCTCCACCGGCATGTCGATTTTCTTGAGTGTACTTTCAATTGGTCCGTTTTCATCAAACTCGGCTGCGCATGTCGGCGCACCGGAAAAGAATGGAAGTTCGAAGGCGGACGCTGCGAGTTGTTCCGTGTACAGACCTCGATAATGAATGGGAGACTTAGCTTCCCCGCGGGTCAAGACTACGGTTGCCTTATCTATTAATGCGGACATTCGGCTGAGGATATGTTGGTATCGCCATTCATTGTTTGCCGGACCGATTGCAAACACATCATCTCCCGCATCGGAGATAAACACTGTGGGAGTTAGCCCTGTTTTCCTTTGTACCAACTGCTGAAATTCGCCAATTTGTATATCATCCTTTTGATAAACGGCCAGTTCGCTGTCGCTTGGAAGCAAAGTCAGTCCTTCTTCCACAGGGATACCGGGTGGGAATCCATGCATCTTTAGTCTTGTACCGCCCGCTATGATTACTTTTGCGATTCGAACACCACTGGCGATGCGCAGATGACAGTTCAGTACGGGAGGTGATGCATTAATAACTAAAATGATCGGGTTGCTTTTGTATCCAATGTCGATGGTTACGCTTTTGCTCTCGTCATATTGTCGCTGGCGCGGCCCTATTCCTATGACGTGAACTTCGGGTCTGCCTGTCGCTGGCACATTGTATGGTCCCGCCATCTGCTCCTTGAACACTTTGAACTCTGCGTCGAGCTTCGTTGCTGCGTTGAAATTTTTCATCTCGCGCAACGAGTTGATGGCGTCCTGTATTTGAGTAAATGCTTGATGCAATTCAAATCGTGTCTCGGCTTCTTCATTTGCTTTCAGCATTTTTGGCGACGGACCCGGGTTTGCCTGTTTTATGGCGGCAATGGCACTGAGATCAGCTTCCTTGCTAAACATAGACATGGCGAGAAACACAATCGCTGAAACCAGTAATACAAACGCTGTGGAGAAGGTCGCGCCGTGGTAGCGTAACCCGGAAATTTTGTCCATATGATGGTTCTCGCTGGTAAGCAATTCTGCGGAGGAGTGGTTTTACCGGCAAATCATAGGCGGTAGCGACGGTCAACTGCGTTTCAAAAATATGTACTTTTCGGAGACTGGTTCATCGGTCAATGTACGTACTCTAGAATCCTCCATTGTGCTGACCGAAGTCAGGCCATTGAGCCGATGAGGAGAGGCCTCAGCCATGGTAGAACGGAAATGGAGTGCCAGTTGGCGCCGGCAGTAACCAGCACGTTTCTCGGAACTGTGCTCTCAGTAGTACATGGAGATTAGAACAGTGGCTGTCAACGAAGTAAGAGCATATTGGTTTGATGGACGAGTGGCTTCAGTGCCCGGGACTTCGCTGCCAGTATCCAAATCGAGCCGGGCCAATAGCAGCTCCGGTGGTCGAAAGGCACAGAAAAAATCTATAAGTCGAGCTGTTATCGAGAGCGTCGGCTTATCATCCCTGTTGTTGCTTGGAGTCGCTGGTTTGGCTTTCCATTTTTCGACGGAACTGGAGAATCATGGCGCAACCTGCCCGGACAAAACAATCTGCCACAAAACGGATCATGCCAGCAACCACAAGCGTGCGCCAAAGAGGAAGACTTTAAGAGCGTTCACTCATAAGTGACGGAAGATCCTCCACGTCATTTGCTTACGAATTCTCGTTTTGAGAATTGTTAGAGGCGGGTTACTCCGCACGGATTAATCTTCCAACCAAATAAATAGACTGTAAGCGCACCAGAACCGGTGCGTTCAATAGATCCGCAAATTAGTCATGGCTATCGGACAATTTGGTTTCCATTCCGGAAAGAATTTGCTCTCTTGCTAGATTTCGTAAAAGTCGAGCTTGCAGGCGGAGCACGTCCATAGTTCGTCTACTTTCCCGCAACCCCGAAATTCAATAACGGTGAGCAGGCTTGCTTGCATTTCCGGTGAGTCGGTCAGTTCCACCAGCCCGTAACCTATTAGTTGCACTTTGCGCTGACATTGAGGACAATTTGGCAAAAGAGCGGAAGCGAGATTCACGTTGTTGGTAACGATCGCTTCTTGTACTTCGCCGTAAAGCGTCAAGGCTCGGAACAAATCTAGCTTGTTCTCTTCCAGTGCTGTCTGTTTCTCGCGAAAGAGTTCTCGCTGGCTCTTCATCAGAGAGAACCAGGCACTAGCGAGCGAGATTGCCAACGAAACATTATTTCCGTCCAGATGCTACCAAACTATTTCTTTCGTCTGTTTGGGACGGAGCCTCTTCTAGCCCGGTTCTTGTGGATGAACGATTGACCGGCTGCTCGATGCGTCCTGGCACGGTGTGCGTTCCCACCAGTGCTGCTTTGACGGTGTGGCTGGCAATGCGAATCCATGCCAGGGCCATCAGCCCCGCATAAACCGGAACTTCCAGGTACCATCGTCCTTCATTCAAATGCTTCTTCCAATAGCGAAACAGTCCACGATGCGAAGAAAGAATCATCCGTGCTTTAACTTGCTTGATTGATTGCCCGTAGTGATGAATGACTTTTGATTCCGGTATAAACCAAATTCTCCAGCCGGCTTGCTTAATCCGATAGCACCAATCTACTTCTTCAAACAGCATGAAGAAGCCTTCATCGAGCATGCCAACCTCATCGATAACACTTCGGCGCATTAACAAGCACGCACCTTCTGGTTGATCGACTTCCCGTGCATAGCTGTGATCAAACTCCAGCATTTTGTAACGCCCGAAGACCGGGTGCGATGGAAACATTTTGCTCAGCCCGAGCAGCTCATACAGCATTCCTTGAAAAGTGGGAAATTCTCGGCATGAGCGCTGAATGCTTCCGTCGCTATTCAATAGCTGCGGTGCCACTATTGCAGCGTCGTGATGCTCATCCAGAAAGCTGATGAGACGCTTGAGCGCCCCTGGAATTACTTCCGTGTCGGGATTTAACAGCAACACGTATTCGCCTGACGATTGTTTCATCGCCTGGTTGTTAGCAATCGCAAAGCCCCTGTTTGAGTCGTTGGCAATCAAATTGAACTGCGGAAACTCTGCAGCCGTCATTTGCGCTGATTTATCCGCTGAGGCATTGTCTACAACGAAAACTTCTACACTGTGAACGCCGTGTACATCAACCGCGGCGATCTCTTCTGACAGCGTTTGGAGGCAGCGCCGCAGAAGTTTCACTACGTTCCAGCTGACTACAATCACAGAAAGTTTCACCGACTTGCTGTCATTTGCCGCTGCGTCCTGCAAATCTTTTCCTGGAGGTATTTTCACGATGTTTATAATTTACCGAATACTCAGCTGGATCATTCTACCAGCAAGTAGCTAAGAGGTCTTGAAAGCAGTGCTCCGAAAAATCAGTAAATGAAATCAAATCGTCGCTGTGCTATCCTCTGTGCGCCTGTCAAGGTGGCTGCGAAGCAGCCTGGAGTCAATCGACTGAAACCAATATCAACAAAGTCCCAATGGCATTGACATAATGAACCATCGTTAAGGTGCTGGCAAGTGCAGGAATCCACACAAACCAAACCACGTGAGACTGCTGGTATTCACAGCCAATCTTTCGAAGAGGCGGGGCAACTCCCGGTGGATGGCGACCCCGCCGGGGGCGGTGTCGCACCGTCTCATTTTCAGTTGGGATGGAAGCGAGCTTCAGATATAGCTATGGCATTAAGCACAGTAATAGCGTTAGGTCCTTTAATGCTGCTGATTGCCTGCGCTATTAAGCTTGATTCACCAGGACCTGTCATATTCACCCAGCGGCGAGTGGGTCGCAATGGTGAACTTTTCGACATATTTAAATTTCGGACAATGAGGCAAGGCACACCCAATTTACCCACCGATCAAATGCTCAAGCTGCCGAGCCCCGTAACAAAAATCGGGAAATTTTTGCGCGCGACAAGCCTTGATGAATTACCTCAAATATTCAACGTGCTTAAGGATGACATGTCGATAGTGGGCCCCAGACCCGCCCTGTATAATCAGTTCGGGCTTACTGAAATGCGTTTGAAGGCGCGAGTGTTGCGCTTTCCACCAGGTATTACTGGTTGGGCGCAAGTGAACGGGCGCGACGAGCTGCCCGACGACGTAAAAGTTGAAATGGACAAATGGTACTGCGATCACTGGAATTACTGGCTCGATTGGAAGGTTATTTTCCTGACCGTTCAAGCTGTCGTAAATCGTCGCGGCGCATATTAGCGGTAGGATTTCTCACCGGGAAGGATCTATGAAGGGACTTATCTTAAGCGGCGGCAAGGGCACCAGAATGAGGCCTATTACGCACACGGCCGCAAAACAGCTGTTGCCTGTGGCCAACAAACCGATTCTTTTCTATGCCGTCGAGGCGATTAAAGAAGCCGGTATAAAAGAGATTGGCATAATCATCAGCCCTGAAACCGGGCAAGATGTGCGTGATATCGTGGGCAACGGCGAACGATGGGACTTGCATATCGAATACATCGTTCAAGATGAACCCAGGGGACTGGCTCATGCAGTAAAAACGGCTCGCCCGTTCCTCGGTGATTCTACCTTTGTAATGTACCTGGGCGACAACTTGATCAAAGATGGAGTCAAGCCTCTGGTAGACAGATTCAACGCCGGGAATGCGGACTCTTTGATCTTACTCAAAGAAGTGGCCAATCCCAGCTCTTTCGGTGTAGCGCAGCTGAACGGCAATGGTCGAATTCTGTGTCTTGAAGAAAAGCCGGCCAATCCAAAATCGAACCTGGCACTTGTCGGGGTGTATCTGTTCAACAAGAACATCCATACCGCTATCGACGAAATAAAACCGAGTCGTCGAGGGGAGCTGGAAATTACCGATGCTATTCAACGGCTTATAGACACCAAATTCCATGTTGAAAGCCACACGCTCAGCAATTGGTGGTTAGATACCGGAAAGAAAGACGACATGCTGGAAGCCAACCGAGTCGTTCTTGACGAAATGTCTGAGTTTGTGATGCAGGGAACGCTTGAGGGGAATACTCTGATCTCCGGCCGCGTTCGTGTCGGTGAAGGATCAGTGCTGCGTAATTGCACTGTGCGTGGACCTGCTGTAATCGGCAACAACTGCATTCTAGAAGATAGCTATGTCGGTCCCTTTACCGCGATCGGAGATGGTGCACGCGTCAGTCAGGCCGAGATTGAGCACAGCATTCTAAGAGAGAATTGCCAGATTAAGAACTTCAACGGTCGCATTGTCGACAGTCTCATTGGCGTCAACGTTGAGTTGATGCGGAGCCAACACAAACCAGTTGCCTACAAATTCATGTTAGGCGACGACAGCAAAGTGGAGGTCGTGTGATCTCCATCTGCACACTTCAAAGCCGGTAAGAAACGAGGAATTCAAAATGCAACTTCTCATCACGGGCGGTCTGGGGTTTATTGGAAGCAACCTGATCAGATACATCCACAAGAATCACCCGGATTACAAAGTCATCAACCTGGATGCCGAAACCTATGCCGGGCACCGGGAGAATCTGGAAGACCTCGAAAATGATCCCCGTTATACTTTTGTCAAAGGAAGAATCGAGGACAAGGTGCTGGTAGACGAAATAGTCTCCGGCAGTAAATTTGGACGGATAGACGGTATCATCAATGCCGCTGCCGAGACCCATGTAGACCGCTCGATAACTGATCCAGACGTATTTGTGCACAGCAATGTGCTGGGAACTCAGAACCTGCTGGAGGCTGCTTACAGGCATGGACTGCGTCGTGACGGTGCGCCGATTCGCTTTGTGCAAGTTTCCACCGACGAAGTCTATGGCTCGCTCGGTCCGGAAGGCTACTTCTCGGAAGAGACTCCGCTGACGCCAAACAGCCCGTATTCGGCCAGTAAGGCCGGGGCTGACATGCTTTGCCGGGCCTACTTCCACACGTACGGCTTGCCGGTAATGATCACCCGCTGCTCGAATAACTATGGACCGTATCAACATCCCGAGAAGCTGATTCCTTTGTTCATCATGAATGCACTGCAAGACAAACCTGTTCCTGTCTATGGCGATGGCATGAACGTGCGAGATTGGTTGCACGTTGAAGATCACTGCCAGGCAATCGTCCTGGTATTCCATAAAGGAAAGTCTGGCGAAGTCTACAACGTGGGTGGACACAACGAACGCCGCAACCTGGAAATCACAAAACTTATACTCAAGGAATTGGGCAAAGGTGAAGATCTGATCAAGTATGTTGAAGACAGGCTCGGTCACGATCGTCGTTATGCCATCGATGCAACCAAGCTTCGTTCAGAGTTAGGTTGGAAACCAGTCCACAATTTCGAATCGGGAATACATCAAACCATTCGTTGGTATCTGGAAAACAAAAAGTGGTTGGAAGCTGTAACCACACATACAAAGGGATGCGACAATAGCAAGTTTGCATCTTGTGGCGAGTTAACAGCAGCCGGCAAGTAGGGGAGAATCGATGAAAGTACTGATCACGGGTGCTGGAGGAATGTTGGGCAAGGCTCTGACGTCTTGTCTGGAATCCAGAGATCATCAAGTGAAGGGTCTACCGAAAGAAGAGTTGGATGTCACCAATTATGCACAGGTGATCGAAACTCTTGATGCCGAACGTCCTGAAATAGTGATTCATGCAGCGGCGTACACCAAAGTAGACCAGGCGGAATCAGAACCGGATCTGGCATATCTCATTAACGGGTACGGTACTGAAAACATTGCTGTCGGCTGCAATAAGCTAGGCATCCCGATGGTTTATGTCAGTACGGATTATGTGTTCGACGGAGAACAGAATCGCCCGTACCATCCGTGGGATCAAACGCGTCCGCTTTCGATTTACGGAAAATCAAAGCTGGCGGGTGAGCGGGCAGTTCTGCATCATTTGAACCATTTCTACATAGTTCGTACCAGCTGGCTTTATGGTCCGCACGGTCGCAATTTTGTAGACACGATTCATCAGATGGCCAAAGACGGCAAACCGCTTCGGGTGGTGTCAGATCAATTTGGAACGCCCACTTGTACATTGACTCTGTCAGAGACGATTTCTGATCTCATTCTGACCGGCAGATGGGGTGTCTATCATGGCACCGATGGCGGCGTAACCAATTGGTTCGAGTTTGCCAGAGCGATAGCCAGCGATTTCAAGGTTTCGGTCACTCCGATCGAAACAAAAGATATGCCTCGCCCGGCAACGCGTCCTAAGTATTCAGTGTTGGACAAAACCACGCTGGTTCATACTCTCGGTCGTGAAGTCGTGCCCTGGCAGGAAGCGCTGGCGATGTATCTGGAACTGAAGCGCGATCGACAGCTTGCATAACGCAGGTGTTGCGGTCTGTGATAGCTCAACTACTAACAATTAAATAGTAAGTCTCTAAGGAGGACGGGACCTGAATGGCCCGTCCTCCTTGTGATTGCACTGCAGTCCTCCTTGTGATTGCACTGGCAGTCACCCTTGCGCGCAATGGAAGCGCTGCGTTCAGCTGCGCACATTCCTGCAATTGGGTAAATGCCTCTCAAGCAATGAGTAGACTAACCCGCAGCACGCTGGTATCCTTATTCAACTGTATAGCCTTGCACCCGCCCGTCCATTCGGTTCTCGTGGATTCGTGTCCGGTATCAATTTTATTGACGCGGTGAAGAGCTAGAGTTACAAATCTACAGCTTCTTGAGAATTCGATAATCGTATGGCGATGTTGCAACCATTAAGTAAAGAGTCGATTGGCTCAGAATTTCGAGACGGGTTATCCGTGCAGGATTACCAAAAGAAGCCGGTCATAGAAGGGGTGCAGATAATAGCGCTGCAGAGTTTCGTTGACGACGGTGGAGCATTGGCCGAAATCGTTCGCGTGGATGATAATGGTCATCTTGTTCTCATTCCTGAGTTCAAGGTTCGGCAAACCACCTGGTCGCAGATGTTGCCCGGCACCATCAAAGCGTTCCATTTACACTACAATCAGGAAGATGTCTGGTTTGTTATGCCTTACGACAGACTGCTGGTTGGTCTGTTCGATGCTCGCGAAAATTCACCGTCATACAAATCAACCATGCGGTTTGTAATGGGTGCAGGCCGAGCTCAAATTTTATATCTTCCCCGTGGTGTGGCACACGGGCTGGCGAATGTATGGCAGAATCCTGCCAACATGATTTATTTTGTCAATCAGCGCTTCGACGCCACTGAACCAGACGAGCAGCGCCTGCCGTGGGATATTTTGGGCGAAGATTTTTGGGACATTCGCAAAGGCTAAACAGCTCAGCCGTTCCTGATCTGCTTCCTCAGGCCATGGAGACATTGTATGCGTTCTGTCACACTCTCCAGGAGTAGCCCTGATTAAGATCAACAATCTGACAACCCCGAACGCCGCCACGACTCTAACAGGCAGGAGATTCTTCCGGCCTTACTGGTTTTTGCTCTAACCCTGGGTTTGTGTTTGTGGCAAAATCCTTCGAACATGATTCCTCGCACTACGCTTTACTTTGACGGTGGTCACTATTTAGATTCTTGTCACCAGATATTTATCGCTTTTCGCGATCTGCTGCATGGAGTAGCTACCAAGACTACCGCTGAGTCAGTCGCATTCTACCTGCTTCTTGACGGACCGGTATTACCGATAGTGGCAGCAATTGCATTTGCAATTCAAGGCAAGGTTCCGGAACCCTCAGAGTGGTTCGTGCTTGTGCAACTGCAATGCCTGTTTCAAGCCCTGGCGGCGACGTCAATTTACTATTTGGCGAGAAATCTAACCGGCCGCAAATCAGCAGGCGTTACAGCGGGGCTGCTATGGGCTGTTTATCCGGCCACCATTGCCTCTTGTGGTGCTTTCTTGACCGAACCGCTGGCTTGCTGTCTTCTGGTACTAGCTGCAGCGACGTTGCACCGTACTATAGTGAGCGGTTGCAACTTCGGGATAATGGCGATATCGGAGAAGATTCTGGCTGGCATCGTCATTTGTGCATTGGTTCTATTGAAGCCTGCTCTCATACCCGCCGCCGCATTAATGCTCATATTGTCGGTTCTATGTTGTTCGATGAGAAAACGCGCAATCGCAGGGTTGTTGATAGTTGTACTTGGTGGATTTCTTGCGCTGGCACCATGGCTCTGGTTCACTTACTATGCCACGGGCAAGTGTACCGTTCTGCCGTCGCGCCGTCCGGTCTACAACATTGCCACCGGGTTAAATATTGAAAGTGACGGCTGGGGATGCTGTCCCACTCACCCTGTTACTGCAATGTATTCAGAAGATGATTCGGGCGCTGCGGTAGCGGCAGGCTTCTTTCTTTCGAACCCGGCCGATGTATCTAACATGTTGCTGCGCAAGGTCACCAGATTGTGGTCATACCCCTGGAATGACTTTCGCTATAAGGTATTAGGACTCAGTTTTAAGTTACAGTCCGCGGTGCAGTCCTTGATAATCTTTCTGGCACTGACGGGCGCCGTTCTTTTTGCCTCGCTAGCAGTGGTGCGCCGGAATTTCTCAAGATCGCAAATGTTCATTTCGGTAACGGCTATAAGCGTAATCGCTACTCATCTAGCGTATCTACCATTTGAGGGAATCGCTCGCTACGGCTTTACCGCCATGCCTTTTGTGGTACTGCTGGCGGTGGTGGTCTGCTTTCGTATGACACAGTCGAGAGTTCCCCTGTCACTGATTTGCGCCTGGGCTGCTTCATTGTTCCTGGCAGTTTTTGCCACACGATCAGATTTTGTTCCGTACTTTGCTGCAGCGGCGTCAGGTGGAGTTTTCTGCGACCTGGTTGCGAAGATTTTGACAATTGTTTTATTTGCGGCAATGTCCGAAAGAATGCTTCGAGGGTGTCTTGTTAGTGGCGAGCAATCAACATCAGCTGAGAAAGTTTTGCAGGCACTGTCTGTTACTTTTTGCTTGACCGGAATTGCGATACTGGCAGCATTTTCCTCGTCGGACCATTACGCAAAGCAGTGGCTGTGCCCGCTGCGACCGGGAATGTCTGCGATTCGTCGTGTTACGGTTAACCTTGCAGACGAGAAGCAAGGCAGAAAACCCGACTGGGCTCTCGTGTTGGTGGATGGTGCCGGTGACGTGACCAACGGTGTTGTCTCTGTCAACGGCGTGTCAACGGCACCGCTTGAATCCGTTTACCAATTTTACGGGCGGAAATACGAGCTGCAGAATTACATCGGAATGTTTGCGAATCTGCTGCGGCAATCGCCCGAGAAGCTGAGACAGTGGAGAGCCGTTGAAATCGATCCAGGAGTACTCCGAAATGGTTCGACGAATGAGATAAGGCTAACGGCCACTGCGAAAGGACGTGTCACCGTATATGGTGACTACTTGAGCGGTCATTCCTCTGGTTTGTATTTGCCGTCATTTGACGTAATTAGTCCGGGGAAATTGTTCAATGGCGATGATGATGATCTCGATTGTCGAATGATGCAAAAATTCGGCGTGCGGCAATCTGACACCGTTTGTTTTCTCAACAATGGTTCTCAAAGCCAACAGAACGATCTCTCAACGAGGCCCGGGATTCAAAACGGTGATTACCGAATGTTTATTGTGGTCGGCTACAAACAGACGCCAGGAAGCAGCGCGCCAACCGCAGATTCTTTCGTGCAGGGTGAAAACCACAGTCCGGTTGCTGGCCGGCAAAAGGAATCATTGTTCCAGGGGCGGGAGAACTCAAGAACAAATCATTTGTTGCCTCCGTCGAGCCCGGGACAACCGGACAGTTGTCAACCTGCGGCTGCCGGCAACGCTAGCAAGGCATTCTCCGCTAACATACAACCTGCCGCTTTTTTACAAGACCAGAGCAATGTCACCGCTGACCATGAGTTTGTATTGCCAGCGGCCGGTTCCCCCCACCGAGCTTACATTCAAATTCCTTCCTCGGCGCTTAACGGAAGTCATGTTGAAGTCATTATTTCGGGAATGGTGCGGTCCCGAGGGGCTGCCAGTACCACACTTGCAGTAGCAGGCGTCCTGCAAACCGGTGACAAACAAGACCTTGCCTCTATTTTGCCCGGTAGCCCGTCGCTGGTTGCCGTAGATCCTGTGAAGACTGCTTCCTTTAAGGTTTCAGCGCAAGTTCCCTCCGGTACTTTAAAAGGAACGCATCCGACCATCGTAGTTGAGCTGTGTCCTGCGGATGACGTCTATTGTGGTAAGCTGAGGTTAATGGTGCGTCCGTTGGATAGGGCTAATTTTGAAGGACACGCCGCGAAGTTCTTTTAGCGTACGAGCGACAGAAAGGGATACTGAAGTGCATTGCCGATTTCAGGCAACTGACAATACCCGGACATCCCTGGCAACGATGTCGGAACGGGAGACTGATAATACTTTGCATCAACTTCGTGTGAGCTACTTTGACCAGTGTTCGACGGTGAAGTCCGGAAAAAAATGCGGTGCTCAGCAGGCATTATTGATGCTGGTTTCTGCGGCGCTGATATTGGTATTGCATGTGGTTGCACCATGCAGAGCAGCAGGAGCTGCGCCGGTAGATAGACCATTGAACTTTACTGTCGTGGATTGCGACCAGGTCTTAAAAGGTCCGGAAGGCAAGCGATGTTGGCTGGTGGAAAAACCTGGAGAATGGAAGTGGGTAAGCAACCAGTATCCGTCTGATTCCAAAGCGCTGACTCTACCGGCCGACACGGATCTTCGCAAGCACACGGTAATCGTCATTGACTACGGGCTGGCAACCACCGCGGTGCACCTCAGCATTGACGGAGTTCTTAAAACTCAGGATGGCTTGGTAGTAGAGACGGCTGTCAGGATACCCGGTCCGGGTGTGCCGTCGGACGGGAAGCCGCATCGTCTACTGCAAGTGGTTCGGTGCAATAAGACTGCAGGTCCGTTGATTGTTCGGGTGAAGTATCAGGAATATGACAGCCTCGGTTTCATTCGAGACAAGCCAGGGCTCCCCGCCGGTCGTGAAATATTCCTCAGACCCGATGAACCCGGAAAACCGACAGAGACAGATTCCGGGGCGAAGAAAACAGATTCCGTGGAGAAAAAGCCAGCGGCTGAATAACGAATCGGAGGAGCGATGATGAAGTTGGGGAATCGTCGGATTGTTCTGGCTTTATTAATTTTATTCTCGTTTTCTGTTCAGCAGGCTAGTGCTGAAAATTTGCTTGACCGAGCTTTTGCTGATGCGTGCAAACATGATTTTGTGGACCACTTTCAGTTCAAGGAAAAGGAAACTATCGTGTCGAAGGAAACAGGTGTTACGGAGCATTTGTTTGCCAGTCCGGTTTGTGGCGGCTTCCTGGGGCTGGGCGTAACTGATGAAGGGCGAATAGTGCACATGCGTTTGGGGCTGCCTCGCGATTTGCTTGATGATCCTGCCCGGACAGTTTTTGGTCGTGACGTTATTAAGAGTTTTGTGGAATCATGTGCCACCACAGAAGGTGACTGGAAGATACTCAAGGTCATGTCTGACGAAATCTACGTGCGTGGGCTGGATCTGCATTCTGTACCGCTCAAAACTACAAAGTTTGCAGATACCGGAAAACCTGTTCCTGAACCGGTCGGCTATAAAGTCGGCACCGGACCCGTTAAGAAAGGCGATCAGTTGATTCTCATCGATAAGCTTCCTGATCTTTCAGGTAAGCCATCAGACATTTTCCTGACGGTTACGGGAAAACTGGAGCGGGCGAATAAGATTCTCGGGAATTGCAGAGTCGGTTTTGTATCTCAGAAAGGCGGCGGTCAGAAACCAGCAGTCTTAATTTGTGATGTTTGGGATGAGCCGTACTGGCAATCACATCTAGAGCCACCGCCCAAAGCGCAAGATGCTCCCGGTGCCGGTGAGCCGAAGAACGCTCCCCCGGAGGGTAAACAATCTACGGCCGGTCATTGACAGATGCCGCAATCAAGTTGCGCGTCCTCACCGAATCAAGTTTAACTTTTTTCTGCGATCAATCGGTTTACCAATGTCGTTGCTTGTGATTCACAAGAATTTCACAACATCGTCCAGTCATCGTTTGTGCAAAACGAATATCTTGTTGCTCAAGGAAAGACGCGATGTAGCGTCACAGGACAACAACATACAGGGGATAGGCGAATGGACAAGGAATATGACAAGGAATTTGATAAGGACGAAGAACTTGGCAAAGACGAAGAATTTGGCAAGGAATTCGACAAGGACGAAGAACTGGAAGGGAAAGACGAAAAAGAAAGTGGGGAAGACAAGGGCGGATGTCATGCAGCGGATTTGCTGAAAGACTTCAAAGGTTCCAAGAGTGAGCTTGTTGACGATGGTTTTAGTTTGATCGATAAAGACAAAGAAGAAGCGGGCACGGTAAAACCGGCCAACGATGCTGTGATTGCAAATCCCTCTAAGGACAAGGATGTGGTTGCTGAGGGGCTGGGTGGTTCAGAGGTTTCCGACAAGGATGAGCCCTCGAAGATGGAAGATCCAAAAGCCGTAGAAGCCGAAAGAGACAAAGCGAAGGAATTTTCCCGCAGCCGCCGACACGCCGCAGCGGATGTCCCTCCGAATTCTACAAAGTAGGCCAGTCGAGAGAACCCGGGTGAGGTTCAGACGTATTGCCATAGCCAAACAACTCGCCGATCAGTCGGTATATTGTTTCGCTTAATCAAGCTAATCCTTACTGAACCTTTTCCCGAATCTCAAAACGGAAGCCTGTCGTTTGAGCTTCGTTCCGGATAACTCCCAAGGTTACCGGAACCCTATTACCTATAAAACTGAATGGTCTGGTTTTCCGGACAAATAGCGCCCTTCGCCAGACGTCAACTACCACCGGTGATAACCCGAGTTTTCCTGTATCCAGCAATCTGCCAGCCGGGAAAAAGCAGGCGAATTCTCCCCTGGTAAGTATGAATTTACAACAGGTCTAAAGTTACAGATAGATTTTGCAGAGCTTGAGTGGGCAGCCTCCAGCGCACTGGTGTCCACCAGCGGACATTCAGGGAAAGATGAACAAGGTCAAATGGCTTGACATCTCTTGTCATGCTAACATCCTTCCTCTTGGCACCTGCTTGGGAACGTCTCCATGCTGTTTACCAGTCTTCAATACATTCTATTTTTGCCGTTAGTGGTGGCACTTTATTGGTTGTCTCCTCGCAAATGGCGTTTGCCGCTGCTAATGGTAGCAAGCTACTACTTCTACATGAGCTGGATGCCGGCTTTCATTGTCCTGATCTTGGGAATGACTGTCTTCAACTACTTCTGGGGATCGTATCTACATACCAATGCAGACAAAAAGAAGCTCATATTTGGACTGGGTGTAACAGCGAATTTACTGTGCCTCGGATTTTTCAAGTACACAAATTTCTTGCTTGAATCACTGGGGCACGCTGTTCAGATCTTTACCCGACACAGTCCCGGATGGCACGCAGACATCATTCTGCCATTGGGAATATCATTTTTCACGTTTGAATTTATCCACTATCTTTTCGAAATCTATCGTGGTGGCAAGCCGATCAAATCGTTTGTCTTGTTCGCGCTCTTTGCTGCGTTCTTCCCTACGCAGATTGCGGGACCCATCAAGCGCTACAAAGATTTTGAATCACAGATGTTGTCGGACACTCACCTGAAGCTGAGCCACTTTGACGAAGGTATTCCGTTAATCATTCTGGGCATGGCGAAGAAACTTTTACTGGCTGACAATTTATCAACGTTTGTGCAAATGGGTCTGACGGATCCGCATGCTTATGGTTCACCGGAACTGTGGCTCTTCGCATATGCTTTCGCCTTCCAGATCTATTTCGATTTTTCCGGATACACGGACATCGGTCGTGGATCGGCGATGTTGTTCGGCTATCACATTCCCGTCAACTTCAACATGCCCTACATCGCTAGAAACGTTTCCGATTTCTGGCGCCGCTGGCACATATCGCTCTCCACCTGGCTGCGTGACTACCTGTTCATTCCGCTCGGTGGTTCTCGCGGAGGAAAATGGAATACACATAAGAATTTGTTTCTTACCATGGCCATTGGCGGGTTATGGCACGGTGCAGCTTGGAACTTCGTTGTCTGGGGAATGTTTCACGGACTTGCTCTAGTTGTTCATCGTGAATTTGTAGCTCTGAAGGAGCGGGTGAATTGGCTTAAGGGGGCGGTGGATTCGCCTCTGGGAAATCTGGCGTCGATTTTCATTACGTTTCACGCGGTATGCATCGGCTGGATATTCTTCAGAGTGCAAGACATGAGTCAGGCGTTCTTTATAGTGAAGCGAATGCTGATGCTAAGCCCGATCTTCTCGAGATTAGAGGGGCATAGTTTTCTGGTGTTGAAACCGGAGTTGCCAGTGGTGGTACCGGTGGTGCTCCTGATGATCGCGGTGCTGGTGATCTTTAACGTTCCTATCAGTCGTGCCTCAGAGAAGGGCTGGTTCCGCCGTGCTCCAGCGCCACTCAAAGCGCTGTTTTGCACAGCACTAATTCTGGCGATGATCACCTTTCAACCCGATAATAGCGCCCCATTCATTTATTTCCAGTTCTAGCCGTTTCCCCTCGTTCCTTGGGTTCAGTGGTGAGCCGATGGGGGAGCAAGACGTGCCAGGAGCTTTTTTGCCTGCGCCCGCATTCGGGGATAGTCAGGTTCTTTCTTGTTGAACAACATTGCTCGCTGGAGCGTGTCGCTATAGATCTTCAGTAGTTCCCTTTGCTGCCGCCGTTCAACATCATTGACCGGCGGATTGCTTTCAATTAGTTGTGTTGCTTGTTTCATCAGCGGCAATAATGGCAGGCACGCATCAGGAATACTGTCTGTACTGGCGATTTCCCATATCCGCTTTATTATCCGCGAGGGTTTGATCGCGGGGATTCTAGTTTCGAGCGACAGGCAGATTCCTCGAAATGATCCTTGCGAGTAATCCAGGTCATCATGAGATGCGAGGCTCTCGATGAGCTGATCGAGTGAGTCGAGCTGATAGGGAGTAACTTCAGGCCGGTAGTCTCGCAACTCCGTCAGAGCGGCAAATACGCCGGTGCTGCTTTTGGAGTAGTCGCCCGCTTTATATGCTTCTTTTGCGGCGGCCATTCTGTTGGCAAAGAACGACTTATTTCCTGACGAGATGGTCGCGCCCTTTGCCGGTTCAAACAACCAGAAATATTCCTTAAAGCGAACGTCACCCGGACCTTTGATGATAGCCCACAATACCTGCGTTCGATCTGTTGCGACGGGCTTTATTGAAAGCATGCCGTCCTTAGACACAGCTACTGGCCTGAAGGTAGCATAAGAGAGTTCCACTGTGCTGCTAGCCACTTCAATCTCTTTGGGTATAAGGTCACGGGCATCGTCGGTAAAGACGCTCAGATAAGACAGAGGGCGATCGCCGAGCGTCTTCAACCGCAGTGAACTCAGTGCGGTGTATGGTACTACGGGAGTCTTGGATTTCTGCCATTGGATAATTTCATCCGGTCTTATGTGCCTGCCCTCGGCAATGTCGCCAATCGGGGCGCAGCTGCATTTATCTGGCGATAGCTCTCCCAAGGTACAGCGGGTCGTTGATTGTGGTTCAAATCTCCTTCCATCGGCTTCCAGGAATATTAGTTTGGAATAGAGAGCCTGGAGTTTCTCATAAAACTCATGATTGGTAGCCAATGGCGAAAATGGACTGCTTTTGTCTTGCGCTTCCATTTCCGCTACTGTGTTCCAAACGTTTTCCTGCGCCCTGACCGGCGCGCAAATCAATGTTGCAATGGAGCCTGCGACCAGTATTTGACTCGAAACCGGTAATTTCATCGCAGTATCTCTTCGTTTCTGCATTGTACTCCACCTCAAGTTGATGACGCTGGAAAAACCGAGGTTCCGCACCTCAGTTTAGATTCCATGTTGCAGGGTGAGCGAGGCTTGACCGGGTCGGCTGGAACCAAGTCGAATAGGCTTTGAAATCGAGCAGTGCTGCCTGTTCGAGAAATATGGGACGCCTGGGCGAATTGTCGAGGTAGTATGTCACAAAAATTCCACGAAGTTGAAACGGGAACGCAATATGCAAGAGCGAAGATTCTTGCAGGGTTAGTTGGGCCACCCGGCCATCCATGAGGTAATTGTTAATGGATAAACCCTCTTGCTCCGCTCAACCGTGGAGCTGAATTTACTGACGACGAAATCAGGAATCGAGCTAGAGAAATTTTGCAAGATGACGCGTTGCATCGTCGCTTGAGCCCGCCTGCCAAAGAAACTCCGGTTGCACCCGGTAGTGTAACTGATGTGACACCGTGTATAC
>JAKFUT010000052.1 GCA_021732565.1 Candidatus Obscuribacterales bacterium | reverse complement strand
TTCGACTGCAGCCACGCTGTTGTTCACATAGTATTCTTCATTTTTTCGTCATCCTGTGCAGATTCCGCCAATTGTTTTGCGCGCTTGAAGCGCTGGTGCAGCAGCAAGCTTGGTGTGTTTGATCGCGGTACTTCGAAGACGATCAATAAAATTGCGTTTGAAACTTCCCCGACCCGATTGTGAAACACTATACAGTCAGAATTAACTCAGTAAGGGAGGAATGAGAAGTGGACAAGCTAATAACTGTCAATACAAATACAACCTGGTCACCTCAGGCAGTCCTCATTTACGGGGCAGTGCTGGCGGTGGGGGTGACGTGGTGGATCGCATTCGAGATTGCTTCCCGCGTTCGAACCAGAGAGACAAGAACTTCAAAAATAGTGGCTCGGATTGTATCATTCTTCTCAAGAGTCTAAACACCGTTCTGCTGGTGGTCAAATCTAAACGACAGGGACCGGGTGAAAACGAAGTATCCGACCGAACACTCGGGAGGTCGCTCTAAGTCCTTGATCACGCGTTCGGTTCGTCAACCGCGTACTGACCGTACGAATAGAAAACCGCGCGTTGCGGGTTCCTCCGATCATACAATACGGTCAGTTCTTCTCCTTCCTCCAACTTCCTGCCATGAAGCTCAGGTCCCCAGACGATGATTTGGCTGTGCTGGCGGTTTGTGGACGAGTTTTCATCGAGGACCTGGTAACCAACGGTTACATTGTACTTCCGGCAGCCGATTGTGGGGACAAGGGTAATCATTGCGATTCGAGCGCGCGCCGGACTGCCCCGACGAAACAAATCCCGTTGTGCGAATCTGTCTGCAATCGCTGCCAGATTACCCAACAACATGATTGGACCGGCGAACAGTGCAAGGATTGCTGCGAGTACTAAGATAACTGCGACGGGGAGGACAAACTGATAAGCGGAATCGTAAAAACACGGATGCATTGTTATTAACGCTATCCAATTGCATATCAAATAGGCGAAACACGATCCCCAACCCCGATAGTCACAGAGGACAAACGGCGTTCTCCGCACTTTGCGATCGGGAACGAGAAGCTCAGGTTCGATTCCTTCCATCAGGTCTGGACGAGCATGAAACAGCTTCCACCATTTGGGCAGGGTTTCATCATTCAAAGAGGGATACGCAGGAGCGGAATTTGGCACCTGAGCTACCGCACTTGGAACGTCAATCGGTTCGAGCTCTGGCGGATCATCCGGCAAATCGCAAAGTCTAATTATGTTGTCGGGGCTCTGCTCACATTGCCATCTGAGTAATTTTCCAAGTCTGCAAACTTCAGCGTCGGGGTGTGATTCAAGAATCTCAAATGCTCTTGATCGCCGTGAATCGGCCAGATCGGCAAATTTTAGAAGTAACGAGTCGTCAGCATTCAATCTCGCGTAAAGCGAGGGATCGCGAGCTAACATACGCAGCGATAGATTAATAACAAGCATTGAAAAGTTGTCTAGTGAGTCGTTGAAGTGTCCGGCACTTCTGGCTGGATGCTGATAATTTCTGTGCCCTCGTTCGGTGCTCAACAAACCGCTCATTCGAGGAACAAACATACCGTCATAATCAACGATGCGCACATCACCAGATGTGGTGACGAGAATGTTGCCGTGTTGGAGATCTCCGTGAGCCATTCCAGTTGTTTGCAAGTCGGTGCACATCTTTTGAAATTTTTCGGCGAGGTTGGCAATTTTGTCTGGCTCATGGAGATTCTTCTCTATGAAGCAATCGAGGGTATCTCCGTCCACCCATTCCATCTTTAAGATAGGAAACCAGATACCCTGTATTTGCACTCCCTGCTCGATGCACTCGAAGCTCACTGTATGGTCGAGATTAGCCTGCCGGACAAATTCTGAAATCATTTCATAGCGAGTTTGTTGATCTGGAACGCGATGAAGGAAACAACGCACTGCGTAGTTCTTCAACTCACCCTTCAAGTGATAGACGCTAGCGAAACTTCCGGAGATCGGGCGGGGCAGTCCCAGTGAGTCAGTGACGACGCTTGCGCGACGCAGCTCTGTATCAGAAAAGGCAACATCCGGATTTTGAAGGGCTTCGTTGTAGTCTTGCGGTGAGGGCCAAAAAGTTAGCTCAGTTGTCTTCGATTTCAGCTCGCTATGACCCATACCAAACCCTCAGAATAGACGCCCGGGAAGCGCGATCAATATCAACGGTGGTTGCTCAAATCTCCGTTGAAGTTAGTATAACAACAACTGTCGCGAGAATTATCCCGTGGTGATCTTCGAAAACCACTCTGAAATTCGAGCGCCTTTTCGAAGCAAGAGACTGTGGCGGGAACAACACGAACCGGTAGCTGAAATTCATGCGCCGGAATTCCAGCTACCCAATTCCGCTCTGACAAACCCTGTTTCATCGCTTTGGTGAATTATTGCCTCTCGAAAATTCGATTTACTGGTTGGTTGATAGTGGGATTGCTAGATTCCCGAGAAACTGAACGTCATTTTCGGTGGATAGCGCATTACTTCTTTCAATGCCATCATATTAGCAATTGAAAATAGCTCAATTGTAGCATTACTACTGTTGTGTTAACCTCGGGAATGGTTGCTAATAGTGCGTTGCGGGGAATGCGAACGCAGCCGCGCCGCGCTCTATGTGCAGCGCGGCGCAGCCGTTCTCTTTACTAAATGAGAAAGAAAGTTTTTCGGGAGGAAGGGTGAACGAGTATGAGTGAGTTCAAATCTTCGTACTGTCGAAGATTTCATTTTAGAATCGAATGCTGTCAAACTTGTGACTGTTCCTACAGCTTCTTTGCTACGTGCGACCCTTGGTAAAAATTGAATTAGAATGTATAGCTGCCATATGAACGCTGGTTGCTTCCCTTAAACGCTTCATTGAAGCCTAAGAGTTCAGCAATCGAGTGCACGTGTGTTCCAACTCGGTCTCGGGGATAAAAGGTTGCTGTTTGATAGAAGCGACCATTGGTGTCACAAAGGTCGGAATTCTTTACGTCATTTGGGATGTCATCAACACTCTGGAACCCCGGGTTTTCTATTCGCGAACCTAGATACAAGGTGTTTCCGCTGGTCTTGTATTGTAAGTTAGTGATCATCGACGCTCCGTCAGCTTGAACTGTGCCACCATAAACTATGGAGCCGGCTATCCACTCAGTATGCTTTCCTGCAATCTTGAGGCAGTCGTGTGCGGCATTTTGCGCGTTCAGCGGCGTCATAAATGAGGTGCACTCTGACATCATTAGTGTTAACGAATTCTCGGTAGCGTTGTCCAGCTGAACGTTGGCAGTCTTAGCATTTAACAACAGGCTTCCACCTGCCAATGCGCCTGAATTCTTGTCTGCCCAGATGCCTACATCTAAACCGGGACCAACCACAGACTCATTAATCATCGCCCGGGTGTTCGTGTTTTTCACGAGGTAGCCGTTTGACGCAGGAAGATCGCGATTGTAGATCCAACACCGGTTAAATTTGATCCAGTCCATGCTGTTGGTAGATTCCACTAGTATATTGGTCGGGTTATCGTGCACGATGAGTTGATGACCGAACATGGTGCCTTTCAAGACCCGAATGCCACATGTGGTTTTGCGAATTTCAATATTCATCAATGAAGGATGGCAATTGTCATCGCGAACAAGAGCACCGTATGTGCTGCCTTCTATAACCATTTTTTTCCAAGTAGATCCGCCGACATTAACGTAGTTTGATTGGGTGAAATCCAGACCCGCAACAGTGTTCTTCGTCAGCAAAATCATGGCTTGCCCTGCACTATGACCACTTTCGTCAGAAACTTTTATAGTTACAGGCTGTTGTTTCGTACCACCACGCCTTACCACTAGCGGTTGGCGGTAGATCAATTGACCACCCGCTGTATTGCCGGCGTCAATCTCGATGGTGTCTCCCGGATGCATAATCGACCAGTTTATTTGGTTCATGTCCGTCCAGGCGCGTTGCCATGTTAGTCCGTCGTGAGCTGGCGCCGATTGGACCTTAGACGAAACGTAGTAAGTACTTGCATCAGCCCTGGAGGTACAGGCGACTAACGTGCAACCTGCCAACAACATTAAGACTGCTGTTTGCTTTAGGAGACCGTTAAAAAGACTGCAACCATTCATCTGGTCATATTTAGACGTTTCCGCAAACACTCTTGAACAAAGAGCCGCCCAGTCGCTGCCACCGGCTACATGTACCATGCAGGCTGAAGGAAAGACGTCGGCAATCCGAGCAAGAATCTGTTTCATATATATAACCCCCGCTAAAAGAGGATGGAGCCGCGGCGGCGCTAAGGTCCGCAGCTTGCTACAGTGATTAGTCTCATGCACCCTCAGTTAAATACTGACCTGAAATCTTGGCAAACTTGTGTCATGTGCGCTCAGCCCACAGGTCTGGTTTCTGTTTCAACAACATTCACGAGTCACGAGCAATTACCTCGCATCCCCGGATTTGACCAGGGCTGAGTTTCCGGATGGTACCAAACTCCACAATGATTGCAACGAATGGGGTCCGGATATGAGATTGTAATTCCCGAAGAGTCGGATTATTTGGCTTTCTCCGGTCCCGGTAAACGGTGACATTGGTCATGGCGGTCCAATGACCTCTGCAGGATGAGCTTTTCGCTGCTTTTAGTAAGATCGAATCATATCTCGGGAGGGGCTATGCTGAGATTTTCATTTGTGCCGATGTTTGCCTTTTGGCTGGGATTATTCTCCGGCCTGTGCACGATACTAATGCAGAATCCGGCGCCCAAGGATCCTTCTTCAACGCCAATAGCTCAAGAGAAATCTTGTTCGCAAGTTACACCTTCAACCATAGTTCGTACAACCAGAAAAGACAAAATGGAAGGGGCAGTTGAGGAAAACATCCGCAGGTGGAGCATCGAGATCAAAAATTCCTCCGGACGGAAACACGCACTCGCGCATTATTTCAGAGCAGAAAACTATTATGTAATAGGCAAGTATGATGAGGCGATGAGGGACCTGGAAGCGGTACCGAATTTGGCAAAGCCCGTAAGGGCATCATTCATCGCTAGAATCAACAACGGCTTAGGGCAGTACGAAGCTGCGTTGACTGAGCTAGGCCACAACAATTATGGAAGCGAGATCCGGGCCTACGCTTTGCTGAAAACTAATCAAGTCAAAGGGGCTATCGAAGAATGCAACAAGTCCATAAAGCAGCACAATGCTAACGAATTGACCTACCTCATTCGGGGGCAGGCCTATCAATCACTCGGGGAAAACCAAAAGGCAATAAGGGATTTCACCAAGTCTCTGTACAAAGCAACAATCGGCGACGAGAGCTTCGTGGATTACCAATCAAGCCAAAATTATGACACCGGTACTGAGGTTCGCCTCCTGCACAATGCCGAAGTCTATCAACGGCGAGCGATGAGCTTCGCTAGAACAGGAAAATCCACCCGAGCAATGCAAGATATGAAGCAATCAGCCCTGCTCGGATTCTCTGCCGGTATGGATGCCGGGGTGTTCGAAGCGGGTATGGGCGCGGTCCCACAATAATTTAGAATGCACCTGATCCCTCCGAAATTGCTCGCACCCGAACTTATATTCGCATCTGCGCACGCGGTTACGGGTTATTGTACCGCCATGATACCAGTGCTTAGTTGATGCAATCACTCCGCTTCTCAGACTCGCTCTAGGAACGGCGCGAATTGGCTGTATCTCCAAGTAGACACGCGAGTTGACATTTTTTTTCAATCCCGATCAATTCAATGCGATATACTTGCTGTTTCCATTAACGCGAGACAGGAGAACTGTATGAAGCGAGTGAATGAATTTTTGCTAGGGCGGTTACAGCTTGTTTTGCAGAATGCCTTTTTTATAACGGTGGGAAACAGACGAGCATTACTCGGCTGTAACGAATGCAGATGTCCGCTGGATATTGAGAGCCAGGAAAATTCACACCAGCAAAATCGCTTGTCACTCCTTAGTCGATGGACACTGCGATGCGCCAAATAGTCTTTGTGATATTCACTAGCGTGTGCATGTTGCTTGCAGCCTGTGGGCAGACCAAATTGACTGAAATGACATCGGCGAAGGTTGAGGAGACGAGCGCTGAACAACAGACCCTTATCTACCAGGAGTTTGCACCCTGGCTTAAGAAAAACCATGGACTTAGCTTCTTCTATGTTTTGAAGCATGCTGTTGAAGTTCGTGCGATCCGAGCTCGCGTCAAAGCGATTTATGGTGATTTGAGTCCCAACCAGTTTTGTCGATATTTCGCGTCGGCGGAATTCAAGCAGTTAGCCAAGAGGCTGATGAGAGAGCCAGAAGAAATTACATACGAGCCCGATTGGGGTAAAATTCCCCTCAAGAAATATTCCGGACCATCGGGAAAGGGGCATTGGATTCTTTCGGCTGAACCAACTCCTCCCCCTCCGCCAGAAGGTCAAGATTTCTGCATCAGTATCTACCTCGTCGTGACTGGAGACGCAGTGCACGTAGGATACGTACAAGTCGACAGGGGTGCGGGTTAAGTCTGACATTGAGACTCAAGCGACGCGAGGCGCGCTGTCAGTCGATGCTTATAACTGAGCTGTGCGAGAAAGTGTCGTGTAAGAAGGGTAGAATCACTAGCTCTTGGCGGTTGCTACTCCCCAGTTAGGAAGAATAGCTTGGAATACCGTGACAACATGATTCTGGACGACGAACCTGCGTCCGATAGACTTATGCAAATGTTTTTCGATTGGGTGGTTTTTAGCACCCCGGATGGCATGCAGCACCGAGTATGGTTAGCGGGTAGAATTGAGACGGGCAGGTGTAGAGGAACCGTGTGAGCATTCGGCGGAAAGCGTTGATACTGGTAACTGTGCCGCTGTGTTTCGGTTTGCTGCTGCTTATGGTGCTTATTTGGTTGACCAGTGACGCGGATCGAGCCGCTAAGCGAGAATCTGATTCCAAACAGATCATAAGCGAAATATCAGCCTCCACTGCTTCTATTGTAGACTGCGCTCAGTCGGTTGTTCTTTTTTCGCTCACGCGCGATGTTCGCTGGTCGGAGAGGTTTGGTACGTTAGAGCAGGATGCCCGCCAACACCTTAGGTCATTAAACTCAAGTACTGTGCTTTCGCCGGCACAACAGACAGAAATCGATTCCCTCATGCACAAGGTATTTCGTTTGCTTGATGAGATGGAACAGACCAAAGTTGCGTTCGAAAGAAGAGACTTTTCCTCCCCCTACATGAGACCTGCGTTTCTCAAGAGCCGAGTAACCAGTAGCCTTCCTGAAATTGCCGAACACATGCGAAGGTTAACTGAAGCTGAAAGTCAAAGAAGCCGGCAGTTGGTTGCGGGTGAAACTCGTTTTCGATTTCTTGTCATGCAATCACTTGTCGCTGGTTGTGCTCTCAACTTCTTTTTCTGCACGGCGTTGTCGATTTTCTTCACTAATTCAATTCTGCGCCGGCTTTCTGTTATCTCCGATAATGCAAGAAGGTTTAAAGATCAGCACCCATTGCGCGCGCCACTGACTGGTGCCGATGAGATTGCCGAGGTCGACCGGGTCTTCCATGAAATGGCACAATCTGTCGCAATTTCAACAGAGCGCGAAAAAGCCATTGTGGACAACACTGTGGACGTAATTTGTTCCCTCAACGATAACCTCGGTTTTCAGCGTGTAAGTAGGGCTGCTCTTACGATGTGGAACTTAGAGCCCGGTGAAATGACAAACATACGGTTGATTGATTTGATTGCCGATACCGACCGTGCTCAAACTGCCGAGAAATTGGAGATTCTCAAACACACAAGCGTTAACGCAATCTTCGAGGCTCGGGTTGTTCGTGCCAATGGCAGCTTGCAATGGACGCGGTGGTCCGTGTCGTGGTTGGAAAGTGACAAGACGTACTTCTGCGTGGCACACGACATTCACGAAGAGAAGCTTGCCGAGCAGATGAAGCGCGATTTTGTCAATATGGTCAGCCATGACCTGAGAACGCCGTTGATGTCTGTCACCGCGTTTCTAGAGACAATAGCCGCAGGCAAAAGCTATGGTAGCTTGACGGACAAGGGCCAGACATTTGCGAAGGCTCTTAGGCAGAGTCTGGCGCATCTGCTTAGTTTGCTAAGCACAATGTTAGATATAGACAAACTGGAAACGGGGCATGAGGCGCTGAATATTGAACGCGCCGAACTTTCGCTGTTAATAAAGCAGGCCGTTGATTCGGTCGACGGATTGGCGCAAGCAAAGGGAGTGAGCATAACTATATCGGGGTGTGAGGAAGAGGTTTCCTGCGATCCAGGACGACTTGTACAGGTGATTCAAAATTTGCTATCGAACGCGATTAAATTCACCCCAAAGGGAAAAGAGATTCAGATCACCACGGAAATACTTGATGCCTATGAGATTCAGTTCAATGTATTCGACCAGGGACCGGGCATCGCTGAAACGGAAGCCAAAGTCATATTTGATCGGTTTTGCCAGGGTAGCGGTGCGCGCCGAGGTGGTTTTGGTCTGGGCCTGGCAATTTGCAAATCTATTATAGAAGCTCATGGTGGCACCATCGGCGTTAACAGAACTATCGAGGGAAGTCAGTTCTGGTTTAAGTTGAAAATTACTGCCATCTCTGTCTGGGTGTTTTCTCTCCTTGCGGGGCAAGTGGAAGCTATGCCGCCCTGCGCTGACAAGCCGCCCGGAAATGCCCGCACTATGGCGACGAAAAAGCCGGGAGCCGTAGAGACCGATCGCTTGCATATACTGATTTTTCCGGACAGTTGTTTCCTGGGCGATTTGTTAATTCGAAAAAACGCAGCGCGCTCTTTCGTGGGAACCGCCAAGGGTGTTGTCCGACTTCCGGCTGGTTCGTTTGTTGAGTTAGAGCTGGTTTACGGTGCAAGGGAGTGCTTGCGTAAAACGAGGAGCAAGCCGATTGGTTCCATTCAATCGATAAAGGCCACACTGGCCGAGTTAGCCGACGACGATTTGGTTTTTCTAAATGAAATAAAAGACCTTCGTGAACTCGATCTTTCACATTGCATGGTGGGCAAGATCAGTCTTGATCCTGTTGCGAAACACGTCGAGCTTGAAGCTTTGCAGCTAAAGAATACAGCATTGATTGACGCTACTGTTGCTTCCATAGGCAATCTGGAGAAACTTCGACATCTCTCAATAGCGGACACCAGGGTAACAGCAAACGGATTGTGGCGACTGACAAGGCTGAAGAATTTGCAAAGCCTGAATTTGTCTGGTACAGCAATAGACGATCGCCTGCAAGCAATATCATCATTGAAGTCCATCATTAAACTAGACCTGGGGGACACGAACGTGGGAGTTGATCATTCAACCCTTGGACGAGTGTTAACCTCGTTACCAGCACTGCAAGAACTGAACTTAAAAAGCACCAAGGTAACTGATGACTTGTCGCCTTATCTTGGCGAGATGAAGCAGCTGGCATCATTGAATTTGTCCCGTACCTCAATTTCCTCTAAATCGCTGCCTGCATTAGCAATGTTATCGAATTTGCGTGGGCTAGATCTTTCTGACTGTGCTCATATTGGTCTTGGCGCCGGCAAATATTTGAGCCAATGTCTAGGTCTAGTTTCTCTTGATGTTAGTGATACCAGTATCAGTCCATCCGATCTTGAGCAGGTGACCAGAATTCCCGGACTCAAGTTGCTGCGTGCTCGTCATATTGGTGCAAAGCCCGAATTGATAGCGGCTGTGAAATTGAAATTTCCCTTGCTCAAACTTATGACCGAGGAGATTGACGAAGAAATTGCGATGGAAGCTGCCGGACCTGAGTCTCTTTCGAAAAAGATTATCCCGGCTGGTATGCCTGTGCCCGGGATTGCTTTGCCGGTGGAAAAGGACCCGGAGTGGTTGCGTAGTCTCGTGAGGCTGGTTTTGGAAAGGAAGTGGGATTCGGCCAGGAAATCCTTTCTCAATCACAAGGCATCTATAAAACGTCTGTCTGCGGATCAATGCGTAAGAGTTGGCGCCGCCCTCTTTTCGATCGGAAAACGCTGCCAGGCGCTTTATTTTGAGGCAGCTAGCGAAGCTGATAAAGCAGCCTGCCTGGCCGAAGCAGAGCGCTACTATTTATACAGCCTTGATTGTGTGCATAGGGCCGCTGGCTCAAAAAATTCCGCAATTAAAGTGATCGAATGCTGCGATTACCTGGGCATCGGAATGACTAAAACATGGCATGGAATGTTTAGTAATGGTGAACCGTTCTTACGAAGGAGCCTGGCCTTAGCGACAAAGAACCATATACCGCAAACCGTGGTATTAACTGCACTGGGCGATTGTCTCGAACAACAGAGGAAATACAAAGATGCCCGCAACATATTTAAGCAAGCACAACGAAGACCGGCTGCCGAGTCCCAGCCGGTTCAGCGCGCCAATTCCTTTGAAGGCGAGGCTCGTTGTTTGGCTGCCATGCATAAGTATGAGCAGGCAGCAGGAGTCTATCAATCAGCGTTGAATTCCATCAAGAAATTGCCTGCCGAGAAAGTAATCACATTGTATTGCCAGCTTGCTGAGATGCAAAATAAATCAGACTCTATTCAAGAATGTGCTGTTAGCGCGAAACATGCGATAGAGCTGATAGACCGTAGCTATTTGAAAAACGGTCTCATGGATAGTTGCCGAGCGCGATGCAATGTTCTTCTAAGAGCCCGGTGATAACAGTTACTCCACTTCAATCGATGATTTGATTCAAGTTTGAAGAGGCGGTGAACTGGAATCGATCGCGGGGACCTTGGCCCGACCATCTGGTTAGGGTGCCGGTGGTCGGGGTACATTCGCTCTATGAGCAGAATATTGCTGTTAGAAGACGATCCCCTCGTGTCTCAGCTTGTCTCAGACTGGCTTACGGACGAGAACCATGTCATCGATGCCGTGTCGGGGGGCGCCGATGCGCTTGAGTTATTTCGCCAGCATTCATACGACCTGCTCATTCTCGACTGGGAGGTTCCAGAGGTAAGCGGACTGGAAATCATGCTCTCTTTAAGAAAAGATGGTAACTCCGTGCCCATATTGATGCTTACCGGTAGGACTCGAATTGAAGATAAAGAAGCGGGTTTCGGTTCAGGCGCGGATGACTATCTGACTAAACCTTTCGAATTGAGGGAACTATCGCTTAGACTCAAGGCGTTGTTGCGAAGACCTGGTGTTCTGCAGTCGAAAATACTCACTGCAGGAGATCTTACCCTCGATCCCGATCAACGTTTGGCAACGTACAAGGGAGTTCCTTGCACACTCCTACCGAGGGAGTATGCGGTGCTCGAGCTGTTTATGCGAAATCCTGAACACGTGCTTTCAGTTGAAGCTATTCAAGATAAGCTCTGGTCCTTTGATAAGGATGTCAGCGTCTCTGCTGTGCGTGTTGCGATAACTAGATTACGCAAGAAGATTGGGGGCGAAGATGCACCGCTGCGAACAATGCACGGTCATGGATATAAGCTCGATAAGGCTTGAGCGGTATTGCTGCGGAAGGAAACATTGATCTATCGAATTGCAAGATGCGCACTGGCTTCACGGGGTACCGGATAGGGTTAGAATTCGTCCATTAGCTTGTTGGTTGGACGAGGGTATAAGGCAAGGAGGCATACAGACGTTTGAAGACCATGATCCAGCTGAGCCAGGGTGTATTGATCAACGGAAGATTTTCAATTCTGTCGGAACTTGGCGAGGGCGGTGCAGGTACAGTTTATTCGGCACGGGACGTGGAACTCGAGCGGCTTGTGGCACTCAAAGTCGTTGAACACTCTCCTGACATGATTAAGCTATTCAAGAGAGAGAGTGCGGCTCTGGCAGCCCTAACTCATCCAAATATTGCCAGAATATACGCCTGCGGCATATACCAGAAAAGATTCGCCTATTTGGCCATGGAATTCATAGAAGGACCAACGTTACAACACTTACTGGCAAACAACGAGCGAATGTCGCCCACCGAGGCTATTCATGTTGCACTCAAGGTTTGTTCAGCACTGTCTCTTGTACACGCGTTAGGGATTATCCATCGCGATGTTAAACCAGCCAATATCATGTTTGCTTCGCCAACAGATGGCGGAGAACAAACCGTAAAACTAATTGATTTCGGATTAGCCAGATGGCTTACCGGTAAAACGCTGACAGCAACAGGAATCGCGGTAGGCTCTCCGCACTACATGAGTCCAGAACAATGGCAAGGAAAGAGAGTAGATCCTCAGACCGATATTTACGCGCTGGGCTGCGTGCTTCACCATTGTCTTACGGGAAGTCCTCCCTTCTCTGGCGAAAGCCAAATCTCACTGATGGTGTGCCACATCAATCAGGATCTGCCACTGCTCCAAGGCATCTGTCCGACGTATGAGTTTCCCCTCGGATTGCAGAACGTGCTCCACCGAGCGACTATGAAAGATCGGGCGGAGCGTTACCAATCGATCGATCAGATGGCAGCTGACTTGCGGCTGGTGGAGACAGGAGAAGGGCATGCAGTAAGGCCCGCCAAGTCAGCTCGTACAAGTCCCGGAGGCGCGCCCAAGCGGCGTTTGGGATTCGCTATCAGCATTGGTTGTCTTTCTGTTTGCTGTTTAATTACAATGATTATCTGCTTTCGAAAATTGGATTCGCGAACAGACGCAAGCAATAGAAAAATCCAGTTGAGTTCAATCTTTCCTGATCGAAAGGAGATGTGTCTTCGTTATCCTGAAGCAGGAGAACGCATACATTTGGTGCAAGGCTGGATCGCAAAGTACGGAGCACGGGATGCGAGAATGACTGGTGACGCCTACTATTCCCTCTATAAAGACATCTGCGAATGCGATGGATCTTTGCAAGAGCGTTCTCACGTGGCAGAGCTGGCAATCGTGTCGTACGAAACATTTCTGAACACGCTGCCGGTGGGGCAGTCTGGAAGCGCATTTGAAGCTGTTCTTAGACAAGCAGACCTCTACGCATCTGTGCACCGATTTCAATTAGCCAATGTGACTCTTCGAAAAATTTTGAAGAACGGGAGATCTTGGTTGACTGGTACAGATATCAATACCATCGGTGGACTGTTAGATAGATATGAAAGAGAATCATACTATGTAACTTGCAATATGGATGCGCGTAACCGTACCCCTGAAGCACTTTTAGCCGGAGCACAATTTTTTCAGAGTAACGCTCGATACGGTGATGCCCGAACTGCGATAGATGCCGTTATTCAGAAGCTAAGATCCGCCTTGCCATCGCCGCGATACGATCTTCAACTGGCCGTTGCTTCTATACTGGTAGAGCAGAAACGTTTCATCGAGGCGATGGAACATGCCAGTCTTGCTTCCGGCTGTCCTCAAATGCAATGCGACGCGATGAAAATCACGGACCGATGCATGCAAGCACTCTGCATTCAAAAGCCTGAAATCGAGCAAAAGATGTTAAGCCACAGCGAGCTGAAGCCAAGTAATCAGGATAAATTGTCGACAAATCGCGCAGGAGATCCAACTTGGTTAGTAGAATTCTTCTCAGCCGTTGCAAAGAAAGAGCCTGATAAAGCTAGACAATTATTTTCTCAGCACAAATCATCTGCGGACCTCTCGACGGAACAATCACATAGAGCAGGCATCGTGTTGTTCGAAATGGGTAAGTGGTGTCAAGCACGTTTCATTGATACAGCCGACCTGAGCTTACTGCGGCAATCAGAGTTTTTCTTCTTCCAGAGCCTCGGACTTTTGACTAAGTTCGCTGATAATCGAAAAGACCAAGTGTCCGTAATGACTTGTTGTTGGGATTATGTTGGCATCGGATATGTTAGAACATGGCAAGGCCAGGATGCTGAGGCGGAGGAATTCTATCGCAAATGCGCTGAACTTCAAAAACAAAATGACATTCCCGACGCAGCCGTGTTACTGACTTTGGCAACTTGCCTTGAACGACAGCTGAGGTTCGATGAGGCACTGAAAATATATTGGCAGGTTCATAAAGAACAAGCGCGCATTCAAGCGGAAGAGCGAATAGCCTCCTGCGAGGGGCTTGCTCGCTGCTATAAAGCTAAACATATGTATGCCGAGGCGTTGAATATTTACGCTGCTATCATCAAAGGACCGCCTACTCCTCCGCTTGAGAAACTCGTAAGTGTGCTTTGTGATACCGCGGAATTACAACAGGTGGTGGGAGATACTAAAGCGTCAAAGAAGACAGCTGCAAGGGCAATGACAATCATGGGCTCAAATGAGTCGTTGAACAAGCAGCTTGCGAACCACTGGCAAGCACGTTGCTCCGCCATTCAAGCGTCGGTAGATGTCTCCCCCGGGATTAAGCATTAATAGGTCGTTGCGCAGAGCACTAAACGTTCTCTTTCGGGCGGCGAAGTGGCAGTGTAAACCAGAATGTACTTCCCTCATTCACTTTAGACACAACGCCGATTACTCCTCCATGTGCTTCAACGAAGAGTTTGCAGATCGCCAGTCCCAGACCGGAACTAGGTACAGCTGATGATTGGCTGGACACAACCTGATAGTAGCGGTCAAATATGACCTTTTGAAGATGTTCTGCAATACCACACCCGGTATCTCGAACCTGAATCTCCATGTCGTGTTCGTGATGTTCGTAGCTGACGATGACGTTGGAATTACTTGACGAGTTTTTAATTGCGTTGGAGATCAAGTTGGTCAATACACGAATAATTCGCTTGCGATCGGCATAAATCTCACATGATGGCACTTCCGTAACAATTGAGACGCCCAACCTCACTGACAAATCTTGCGTCTGTTCAACTGCTTCTCCAATGGCACCGGTTACATCGAATTGTTCTAGCTGAAGAGCTAGTTTACCGTCCGTTTTTTCCAGATCGATCATCTCGCCTAATAGCTGAATGGTTCGATCAAGATTTCGATGCATCCGCTTTACGGCTGGTAGGGCTTGTTCGGGCAGCTCTCCGTAGTACCCTTGAGAGAGCGACGTGGCGCCCATAGATAGAGATAGCAGAGGCGTCCTTATATCGTGCGAAACCGTCGACAGATATTCTTCGCGTAGTCGCTTCGCCTGTTTTTCGCTTGTGAGGTCGCGCGCAACGGTAAAGTAAACGCTCTGAGATGAAGACCACTGCACTGTTGCGATCAAATCGACGATAGTTTGTTTCTTGGTGATAAGGCAGAGATCAATGCCTACCTCGTTGAGTTTAGAACGAGTAGGTTCAAGCATTTGTCTCAGGTTCTCGCTGGTAGGGTATATGAGGATGGTGTCAAGTTTAGTGCCGTTGAGCTCCTGTTGCGCATAGCCCAATAGCTTTATGCATGTAGGGTTTACAGCTACGATTCGCAAATCGTCGTCGAATGCCAGAATCAGGTCTTCAGCGAAGTCTGCTATCAAATTTTCACGTGATATGGAACTGGCAAGCGCCGACAATATCCAATCTGTTCCGTTGGTCCTTGGATATTCATACACATTTTGATCCAGCAGTGTACGAATTCCATGTGCTAGTACTCCCGGCGCGACGCTAGCGTGCAATTGGTTCCGCAAGAGAAACGCAGATAGCACAGGAATCACCAAAGCCAAGAACAACACTTCGCAAGAAGTTCTCGAACTGAACACGGTTATAATAAGTACGGTCAGTACCATCAAGTTAAGCACAGACACAACTGAGGAACTAAAGCTGTACGACGTAAGCAACCACGGTTGCTCGATGTTGCTGCTTACTCGCCAAATTGCACTCGGCGGGAGCAAGGCAAAAGTTAGCGGGGCGCCAAAGAAAAATAAAGCAGAGATTGCAGACCAGAGTGACAAGGGCGACGATACCCAAAACAGTGCGAGTGTTCCCTTCCAATACTCGGTGACATCGCCTTTCCACAGAACTAAAATTAATACCAGAGCCGCGTTGATAGCTAGCCATCCCCCGGCCGGTAACCAGCTGAGTGTAATTTCAACCTTGGGAGCGCTTGCTAAGTCTGCCTCCGAAAGCACCTGGCTGAGCATCTTTCGATCGTTTTCAATGGAGGAGGTCGGAGTGAAGGTAATTCGCTCTTGTTCCAAAGCCGCCCTCCGAAGCCGAGCCAAGTACCAGGCTCTTAGCCGTCTGTAGGTTTCACTGGCTAGGTTGACCCTGTTCAATCAGCTTTTCTATATGGAGACCAAGTAATTATACACGGGCTATCGGCAAGGTCGGGTGCAACCCCGTGGTCGGGAAATCATTGTTGTAATTCTTTCAACTGATTTTTTATGAGGATACGCAATTCACCAGCGGATGAATGGCGCAATTCTCGATCTATAGCAATACACTTCAGGATCATGGCTTCCAGTCCATCTGGAAAGGTTAGCTTCGGATGTATCTCTGAAAACTGTCGAGGAGGACTGGCTAGCTTAAGGAACATGGTTTGTAGTGCGGACTTGCCAGTGAACGGCGGTATCCCTGTTAGCATCTCGTAGATGAGGCATCCCGCTGAATAAATGTCCGATCTACAATCGAGCTCCAATCCGGCACACTGTTCAGGACTCATGTAGAGTGGTGTACCGAAGGTTTCACCCTCCTGAGTCAATCTCAAATTCTCGTGCTCGCTTTGGGGTAAAACTTTAACCAACCCGAAATCCACCAACTTTAGTACTTCTCCACCAAGCTCATCGCTTGTGATGATAATGTTGCCTGGTTTGATATCGCGATGAAACATTCCTTTGTTATGCACGTAGGCAATGGCATCGCAGAGCTGCTCACTCAAGCGCAATACTCTGCAAACATCTAATCGCACCTCATCCCTTATGATCGAATCCAATGTCTTGCCATGTACATATTCCATCACCAAAAACGGGCTGCCTGTAGAAGACATGCCAAAGTCGTGCAGAACGGTCAGGTTCGGGTGAGACAGAGAGCTCGCGGTTTTAGCCTCAAGCCAGAATCGACCCATTTGTGTTGCATCGCCAACTAGATGCGAATGCACCATTTTTACGGCCACCATTCTGCCGAGCAACCTGTGTCGGCATTTGTAAACCACTCCGGAATATCCCGCGCCGAGTATCTCGATGACTTCATAAGGGTCAGGCAGTATAGGTGCTCCACTTTGTAGAATCGTTGCAATATCGGATTGATCAGCATGTGCTGCGCCAGACACCGGTATCGAACCGAGCGTCGCCGGACCGCAGACCTGTGATGATTGCGGTACGTTGTTTTTCGCCGCGATACTAGCAATGGCATTTGAGGGACTAGAATCCACCTTTGCATTGAAGAGAGCCGTTGAGCGTCTCAGCAGTGCTTGAACCCGACACATTAACTCGGCGGGCTGGAAGGGTTTGGTAAGATAGTCATCGGTTCCGCTGTTGTAGCCCTCAACCTTGTCGGACAATTCCGCTTTGGAAGTTAGCAAAAGAACGGGCACTGGAAGTCCCCTCGAACGTAGCGTTCTTAGCAAATCAAGACCTGTGCCGTCGGGTAAATTCCAATCGAGGATTACAAGGTCATGTACAGCGCACGCCAGGCTGCTTTCCGCCGACGAAACTGTGCGAGCCGTTTCGACAGTATACATTTGTGCTTTCAGGAAAACAGAGAGTTCCTCCAGCAGATCGGTGTCGTCGTCGACTACAAGTATATTTGCCATCTTCTGCCTAACCCGCTTGAATGCATCATATTCCTACCCGATGGCACAGTGAACCAAACGCGTTAGACACAACATCGCACTGCAGTTGTTTGATCTTCCTGTATAACAGGCTAACAGGATGCTGTATGTAATCTTTTTGAAATGTCTCTAGATGAAACTAGTTGTGAAATCGGCACGGCACAGGTTTACAACCTTGGAGATCAATCAGACGAGCAATGTATTGAAGGTTGGAAGACGATTTCCTATTTGGCAATTCCTTATCAGAGAAAAGAAATTAGCAGACGATCGCACAGGGGCACGATGCTTGCCGGGGCATCGTCCGCGCTGATGAGTATTGGTTTAGTACACAAGGAGATTCAATGGTGGCGAACGATCCGATTCTGTTCGACAGCGCGACAGGTATTTAGAAATTGAAGCATTTCGATATGCATGACTGTGACCAGGCGAAATTTTGATAAGGAGAAACTGATATGGCAGACAATGCGGCTGAAAGAGAATTCGATGCGGCGAAGGAGGAAGGCAAAGATGCATTTGAGCATGGAGATGTGGGAGGATTCTTGTGGGCAGGGCTCAAGCTCCAGCGCATAGCACTTAAGCAAGTCGGCGTTGACCCGACCGTTCCGTTAGAGATTGTCGATAAGGCGGTAAAGGATCCTAACTTCGGAAAAGCCGCGGCCGAGCTCGCTGGCGATCTAGTTCCAGGCGCTGTCGTAATCAAGAAATTGGAGGAGTTCGCTAAACAAAAAGCTTCTCTTGCAGAAGCAGCCGGAGTTGGTGCTCTCGACAAAATTATTGACAAGCCTGTAGATAAAGCTGTCCCACGCAAACTTGTACGCCTGGAGGGCGTGGAGCGAAATGACCAGCCACGAGAGGGTGTGGGTGCACGCGATCGCGAAGTCGTAGTGAGAGACCTTGCTACCGCGATAATAGACCACAAAGCCGAAGGTGCGGCGCAGGCTAAGGCGCAGGAATACCTGGGCAAGTGTAATTTCCGAGAACAGAAGGAATTCGGAGAAGCGATGAAACAGGCCTTGTCGGAAAAAATGGGGAAAACAACATTTTTGCTCTCCCGAGATGGCGATGAACGAGAAATAAAACTGTTCTCGGAGGACGGTCGAGTTATTTCAAAAATCATTTATTAACTCGATTCTGAGTAGCGCACTCCTCGCCACCGTTCGTGGTGGCGAGGAGTGTTGTCAATCAAGGAGGATCAAATTAAGCATCCATTGCCGTTTAGCCGTGTCTTCACTAAGTCACGCGGCTATTTCCCCGTGCCCTAACGCAAGCCGTGAGAGGAGGATAGTTGAGGGAAGGAGATGTATCTATAGTCGTTGCTCGTGGAGCGCCATGGTCTGAAGACGTAGGCCCCTGTTATTCTCTGGCCCATTAATCGCGTCTGTAGAACCGCGGGATCAGTGCATTCCGGCAGGGAAAACCCGGAACTCCACCCACCCGGAGTGAGGAATGTAATAGGTTTTCCAGCATTATCCACAAACACTACCCTCGCGTCTGGGGTCCCGAACGGGTGGAGTGTTTTCTTTGTTGCCTCTTCGATAACCGCTTCTACCACCGGTTCAGCCAATACTGCGCGCTTAGCGATTTCCGGCGTATTGCGAACAAGCTTGGCTCTTCCGCTATCGTCCTCGGCTTTCCGGGCCCGCAGATGCTCGGATAGTTCCGTAAGCCGTGATTCCGGATCAAACAGATATGGTCGATCTGAAACGGTTCTTTTTCCGTGCCACGATGCCGGGTCCAAGAATCGCAACAGATCCGGAGAGTTGTTGGTTCCTTTGTAACCATCCGGCCATCTTTCCAAATCCATTTCGACAGAGAAGATAGTCTTCCAGCACTCACTAAGGGCCTGCCTCCTAAACGGATTCTGCTCCCGCCGAACCATATCCAGCCCTGATTGTACATGGTCAGTTAATTCGTAAAGGAAGCGTCGATCCGGAATCCACCTTCTAGAGCCGGCGACATCCTGTTCAATCGTACGGAGGCGTTGGTACTGCAGACCAACTTCCCGTTCAACATCCATCAGACGGTTACGCTCAATTGGTGAGTCAGAGTGTAAAGTGGATGTTGCTAGCCGATCTGAAATTTCACCGGTACGAAATTTGGCCGCTTTGCCGAGGGATAACGCCCCTCCAGTAAAGGAAAATGCGTACATCGATTCAGCAGTCTCTTGGCCAGTGCACAGTCCTCTGCCAGACAGAAGCGAGTGGCCGTGAGCACTCACTAGACCGGCCGGAATACCAGCCAGAACAGATGTACCTATGGGTGAGTGCATTAGTTTGGGGGCAACCGAAATTTTGTTCCCCTTACCAAGCCTTTTGATTCCTTCATTAGCACCGGCAAGTGTAGCGAATGTTGCCGCACCGACCACCGCATTGCGCGCTCGGGCAGCAAGGAAATTGTCTTCCTCAAAAAAGCCTACGGGGCGAAAGATTCCCTCGTACAAGGCTCCGGTCAACGCGGTCTGCGCGATTACTCGGCTCGTCATAGACTTGGTAGCCAGACTCATTTCTTTTCCCAAAGCGAAATTAGAGGCTCTTTCCACCCCGTGATGCAACAGTAGGAACGGGGCTGCCATGCCGAGAGCGCTCCCGATCTGTTGTGCATGCCATCGAGCAGGATCAGATGCAAGGCTTGCTTGTGGGAGTTCTTCAATGAGTTGAGCAGACTTAAGCAACCTCGTGTTAAACATCCTGTCAATTAATTGTGTTGCTCCGTTGAGTGGTGACTGAATACACCCGTATGCCATGGAGTGCAGCAACTCTGCCACGAGTGACTTTGTTTCTGCGTTAGCGGCCAATACATCCGATTTAGTTAGTGAAGAGTTATCGAAGATAGAATGATGCGTCATCTAAGTGTTCCTGTGAATACAAGGACTGCTACCCGCGCTCCAAGCCCCGATTTCAATGTGCCAGCAATTGCGCATGCTAATAAGACTGAAGATCCGTTCGTCTGAAATATCCAGAGATCTTCGAATTCTTAGTGCAAAGAATTCCGACAAAGTGTACTGAATGAGTCCTCAGGATGCTCGCTTGCAGGCTGGATACAAATGTAGAATTACGACTTTTCAGATTCATTACACAGTTACAGTCAGAAGCGTATGTTTCCCACTGCAACTCATGCCTTTAACGAGGTTCTTCTTATGCACTCTGCGGCTTGGTGTCCTGAGCATAAAGTCGGAACACCTACAAGTGGATACGTCGCGGTTACTGAGTTGAAGCACGACACTCTGCATGTGGCACGCTAATTCTGCGCTTTAGCTTCGGCTTTTGGCTTGATTACTGTTTTATTGCCATCTCTATCAGACGTTTTGTGGCTCCCATCCTTTCTGTCTGGTCGGATGCGAACTGTCGGTATGTATGACGTGCGCATCTTCAGACTACAGATCCACGGGTCCAGAAGACTTTTGCTCAAAGGAACTTGTGCTTGATTAAGTTGCCACTTGGGATAACATCTTGAATAACCGCGAACGCGTCAACCGGACCAGACGGCGACCACACCTTTGTGGGTTTCATCAATAATACATGTGGCTCAACGCCTGCTGAGGGCAGCGGAAGATTCTCCAGCTCTCTGTATTGTACCTCAAGGCCGAACTGTGATCCTCTTGCGGCCAATATGTAGTTGATCCGACCAACCTTGTCATGCAACCTGCCCTGAGAACTAGCCAGGTCCAGCGCATCAAGTATGACCTTATCCATCTTGCCCTGGCGTTCGATGGAAGTAGCGATGTTTTTGTTCTCGATTGCGTCAATAGAAGAGTTTTTCAAATCTTCCAACTTATGACCATGTTTCAAATCTTCTGCCGACGTTGAGTGAAGTTCGTCATTCTTCGGACAGTCATCTCTTGGCTCAGGCGATCGATTTGTTCGCTTGTTGAGGGACTGCGGCGCATCCAAATTGCCGGAATCGGGGAATGTTGGTCCATCTTCCGGGCGTGTGATTGTCATTCCCGGAAGGGCATCAACATCCGTTGCTGTCGGCGAAGAGATCGACTTGGTCTCGTCAGCTCGCTTAGGAGATGGGTCACTTCCTTGAGATACTCTGGTTGGGGGGAGTCGACTGTAGAATCCTCTGCATGTTTCAGCTCGATTTTGTCGGTGCTCATATGATCTCCTTATGACTTCTTTTGCTTATTTACCGGCCACCCGATCACTCCGATTTTCAAAAGGTGAAACGTTCGGCTCTGTTGCATAATATGATCTATATCCTGCCGCAATCGGGCCATATGCGGGCGACCAGCCCTGGTCTACGGTCAGTTGTAGATCAACGGATTGCCGGTGAAAGACTGTGTCATAATTCCTGGTGATACTCCAATTCACCGGGATTTTTTTTCGAGGAGCTTACATGAGCACGGAAAGCAGCGTTCCACCACACAAGCAGGTAAACAATCCATACGGTCTAGATTTAGATTCGCCAGAGTTAAGGGCCGAAATTCAACGCTTCCTGGACCTGGGATATCCACCTGATCAGTTGATCGTCTCGCAGTACGGAAGCGTCGATTATGATCCGGACATAGCTGAACGCGAAGCGCAAGATCGCGTTTTCAACAAAAGCGAAATACCGTAGCTGGTTTTCATTTTACCTGAGCTGTAGGAATCTTGGTTGCGCTCTCTCGAACCAATGTCTTTTCACCCATCGGCCGATTCATATTGTGATGGCTCCACTGATCTACCAGATTGGGTTCCGAAATCATTTTTTCAAACACGGCTTGCGGATTGTAGCCCACCACCTCAAGAGCGAAGGATGGATTTACCATCTGCCGAACCCCGCTCTTTGGATTCTCATCCATCGCACGCTCGAAGCAACGTTGAGCCGACACTTCCGGTGGCACCTCTGCCAAGTGAATGGCCACCTTGTACCCTTTTGCACGTGCCTCTTCAATTAGCTTGCGCATGGAAGCCTCATCGCGGCCAAGCTGCGGATAGACGAGGTTATCGCCATTCTCCATCGCTTTGGCAAGAACGCGTTTGTTGATTTCCGCAGAATCTGGATGAACCTTGTTAGTACCTAGTCCCTTATCGTACCCGGGCAAGGTGGGCTTGATGTGATCGGAATCAACCACCACCGCACCATACTCCCTGGCCAGCGGATCGACCAAACTGCTGGATTTGCCCGCGCCCGGAGGACCAACAACTATGTGCAAGACTTTCTCTTGCTTCGGTACGCCACCCGGGACATCCTCTCGTGCCCTGTCGTATATTTTTTCAGCACGCCGGGCAAGTTCTTCCGCGGGCAATTGAGGCCCCTTAGGAGGAGGAGAAACCTTCTCAAACTCTCGCTTTACGCGAACCGCCTGGTCAGCATTAAAGACATCACTCATTTTTTTCGGAGCCAGCTCAACATTTTTCCGTACGGTGCCATCATGCTCCTTTAACCCGGCAGGAAGTTCACGCACACGTTCAAAAAACATGTCGGAAGAAGATTCACTGACCACTACTACCTTACCGCGGCTGTCCGCTGCAATCTTGATGTTTGGCTGTCCATCCTTGACGATCAAACGCACAGTTTTATCGGCAGGCACAGAAATTTCAACTGTAGATTTTCCCGAAACTTCAATAGTACCTTCACCCGCCACTTTGCCTGACGCGTCGTTGAAACTGACAGTGCCTTTCTCCAACTTGACGGAGTCTGAATGCCCGGATTTGGCCTGGTACTTTTGATTCTCACCAACAGTTGTCGTATCACCCGGTACTTGGCGCTGGGCCGACTCTGGAGCACCATTTACAGTGCGAAGTTTCTCCAACACCCGTTTTTGATGCTCGCGGGTCACTGAAGTATCTTCCGGATCTACAAGCGGCATCGGCTCGGCAGTTTTGGCGGGCGTCCTGAATTGAGCTTGCCAGTCTTGAATCATTCGGCTAACTTCTTGCGCTTCGGCTTCGTGCGGTTGACGAAGATAGTCTTGATTGCATTGCTCAATCTTTTTCTCCAAATAATTGAGCCGGACAGAAAAGACCGCATCCAATAAGCGGCGTGCGTTTTCTATATCGCGAGGCGTCAGCTTCCCTTGTCCAGCAAGCTCGACGAGGTCGTTCAACGCCGCCGGCGAACTCTTTCCGACCAATGCTTCTTTGGCTGTCAGACTGGCTGTTGCCAGGGTCTTCAGGGTAATCTCTGCGCGGCTTGGATCCTCACGAAGTAAACGTTGTTCATTCGCGATGCTTCTTTCTGATTGTAGCGCGGTGTTGTATTCGATCTGATTGTCGTGCAGTTTGTTGAAGGAGCGCGCCAATTGAGTGGCCCGAAGCATCTGTTCCGGAGTTAGTATCGGCGACGGTGTCTCTGTGATTGAACGAGCGAAGTGTTCATTCAATTCCGATCCTGTTTTAGCTCGATATGAGGCTCGCAGCTGTGCGAGCTCCCGGGGGGTGGGCGGAATTCCTGTGCCCTGTTCCCGGGCTATCGCTCTGACAATGAGGACATCTTGCTGGTGATGAGTAAACTCGTGATGGATGGTATCAGTAATGCGTTCTCCGCCCGACGGATTCAGGACATCCGATTGTCGAATGCGAATGGTGCCGGTGCCGATTTCATAGGTCCCTCGATCCGCAAGTCCGTTGACCACTTGCAGGCGCAAGCGTGGAACATGATCTAAATCACATACCCGGTCGAGAAGCGCTTGCAGCGAACGATTCCGTCCCTCGACCGGGCTAATGTCGTGCTCGTGCCGGGCCCGCAAGACCGCGCATCGATCGAATTGAACACGCAAGGGCGAATCCGCTGCTCCCGTCGAAGCGGAGTCCATAGCCAGGCGACGGGCTTGGTCCGGATTCATGCCCTGCCTTTCCAATCGCTGCGCTTCCTCCTTCACAAGTCTTTGTAAAGTTGCTTCCGCTTCAAAATAGGGTTCGGCACGCCGAGCTTGCTGCGTGATATCTTGCCAGCCGCTACGCGTGGCCTCGTCTAAAGCACGGGAGATCCGCGCGATGGTCTCGGGCCTGTGCGTGCGATGGAACTCCGCACTTAGCTGCGGACGGAACTTCGCTGCCGGATCCGTTACAGCCTGCCTGGCCGAAACTGGCTCGCGCGGTACCAAGCGTTGAGTGATAGCCTCCGGTGGAAGAGCCTTCTGATTGGCAGCTGATTGTACAGGATCCAGACTGAGTCGAGTGCCGTACGCATCGACAGGATAACGTGCTCCCGCGGACGGATCGAGAATGAAAGGCGCACCTTTCTCCGGCACCACAATAACAAATGTGTGGGCCTCGCTGTGTTTTCCGAAATCAGCACCGCCGGTCTGTGCTCTGTATATGCCAGGCTCTAACTTGAGCAGATCCTCCGGGAAGACTGTGTTCACTGTCTTTCCTTGTGTAACCGGTAACTTGTCCCAGCTAAATGAGGTTATCTTCTGATCGGGTTGCGGCTCAGGATAGATCAGCTTTCGTTGCGCAAGTAATTCGCTGAAGCCCTCAGGATGACCAATATTTGCTAACAATGCTCTAGTTGAGTTTACACAATTGGCTCTGTCTTGCGTTTTGTTGGCACCGGATATGGTGCTAGCTAAAAGGTCGCTTTCATCCACCGAAATTCTCAATGGTGTTCGTAACTCAAGAATTACCTTGCCGTTCCTCTCCGCTACCACTTTGAAGGCTTTGTCGAGGTATCGAGCTTTCTCTGCGGCTGGCACCGCAATGCGACCGGAATTTTCCATGATAAAACGTCCCTGCGAATCGCGAGCTGGTTTATCTCCGGACATTTTTGGTTGCCAGCCGTCCATTCCTAGCAATTTAACCTGCCCTTCGGTGCCGGCAACCTTCACGGTGCGGTTTTTCTGCTGTGCCTCCTTAATGGTCTGGCTATTCTCCGCGTAATTCTCGTTAAACAGAAATGCTTCCGTCTTCAATGCCAAAACGGTCAAATTGGGTCTTTCCATTTCCAGCAGCGGGAGCAGATCGCGAAGCTGACTCTCCTTTTGCTCTGCGGGCAATTTGCTTTTCTTGAGACTCTCGATCAACTCAGACAAGGCGGCCAGTTTTGCTGCACCGCTGGCAGTACCATGTTCCAGCCCTTCAACCACGCTTTCCAGCAGTGCTCTGGTTTCCTCCGTAAAATGTGCACCCGGCAATTTGGAGGCTTCTTCCGCAATGCGTACACCGTCTCTAAAGGTACTGTCTTGCGCCATGCGGCAAAGTTTCTTAGCAAAGGTGGAGTCTTGCAATGCTCTTTCAAAATCGCCCGGTGTTAGTCTCAGATCGGCATGAAGCAGTTGCTCACCCAAAGCCTTGCGCAGATCGGCTCGGTGTGAAGGCTCCAACGACAGAAGCTGTTGCAACTTGTCTTTGTCAATGACGTTTCGATTGAGCGCCTCCAGCAACGATGCCGCTCCTGATTCTTCCACTAACAGTAAAGCTGATTGTTTTTCGGTGATTGTGCCGTCTTTGATTAATTTCAATGAAGCCGATCGGTCCGCCGGAGATCTCTCAAGTAGTTTTTGAACGCTCCTTCCATCGAGCATTCCATCGCAGATGAGCTTGAGAGACAGCGCGCGTTCGGTTGGTGCCAGGGCGGCCAGTTGTGCGAGATCGGTTGAGGTCAGTGCTACCTTCGTTACCGCAATTGCCAGATTAGCCAGCTCTCCCCTGCTCATGCTCGTTTCGACCAGTGCCGCCAGTGCGTCGCGATGGGAGACAGAACCGGTGCCACTTTCAAGAACGTTTCTGCAGAGTTCGTTCATCTCGGGGCTGTTGGCCGCAATTGCAAGGACGGTGCGTACATCGTCTACATTTGCAAGTTTTTTCGACACCAGAGATCTTTCCACTGCCTGTCGTAGTGCCGTGTCGTTGATCCCCATCAGTTCCGAGAGTAGTTCGGGCTGCGTCTTGTTCTCCAGGAAAATTGCCATTAACCTTCGCAGGCTCTCAAGATGGGTTCCGTCCGGACTGGTTCCCGTTGATTTCATCAAGTCCTTTACCAGTGCGCGTGGTAGCTTGTCATCCAGCAACAGCGGACGAAGCAGGTCGACAGCTTCCTTGGGGAGTTGAGCAAGCCCTTCCACAAGGTGCATCGTTTCTTTGATGTGCTCGGGTGAATGTCCGTAGTCAACGGCTCTGCTGAACAAATCCATCGCAATAATCCTGATTCGGTCATTTGCCGAACCGAGAAGCCTAAGGGTATTTCCGTCTAGCATTCCTTTATTTAGGACTTCCTGCAGCTTCTTGCCACTTATTTCAAGATTGCAGCATTCGGTTCTTTGCTCCGCCGACAAACCGAGAAGTCTGTTCATGCCTTCGGTTTTAAGATCCGGCATTTGCTTTAGCAGCGAAACTACATTTGTTCGATCGTCAGGCCTGAGCAACTTGATCTTTTCGAGTTGAGATGGATCTATTTGGTTCCTGGCGACTTTGTCGGCTAAGAATTCTTCGGCTGTTTGAGATTTTTTTCCAAGCGATGCTTGTTTCTTGAACTCAGCTTCCAGCAGCATTCCGGCGCGGGCATGATCACCGTCCAGCGTGGCCTTGAGTATCTGTCTGCGCTTTTCTTCCGGCAATGATTCCAACTTCCGCGCATTGTCTTGCATCAAGGACTCAATCGCTGCTTGTGCCGTTCTGTCGTTAGGACCAGCCCGCCCGGGAACTACTTCTGGTTCCAACGGAACGTTGATCTGGCGATCTTCCGGCAGTCCTAACGCGCGCCTGATTCGGTGCCCGGTTTCATGCGCCTCTGCTTCGTGAGGCAAGGCGAAGTAAGCCGCATTCAAATTTTTTCGAACAGCCATTTCCATGTTGAGCCTGCTGTTAAAGTGTCGGGCAAGCTCGTCGATCTGAGTTTTAGAAAGCGGCTCCGCTTTTGTATCCGCAAGTTTTTCCAGTAGCTGTACGATGGCGGGATCCGGCTTACCACTTCCGAGGATATATTGGGTTAGTTCCGGATGGTCCTTGAGAGTCGCAGCCAGTTCACTCAGTTTTTCAGGCTGCGCATTCTTGAGCGCTTTGTCGAGTGCGTCAATGGAGTTTGAGTTTCGTCGTATCTCGGCTCCCATCTCAGCAAATTTCCGATTGGATTCGGCTAATTCCATCGCCTTGCTGAGCTGTTCTCTTGTGACAGGAGCGGATTTTGAGGACAAAATTCGCTCCAAAGTCGCCGGTTCTAATTCCCGACCGGAAAATCCTGTATACAAACCTCGAGCAGAACGAATGTAATTCTCTCGCTCCGCCGTGCCGGGAGGCGGAACATCACCAAGATAATGCTGTGCAATTGCTTTTACTGCAAATGCTGTTTGCTTGTGGTGGACAAGTTCGTGCGAGAGGAGTTCCATCAGGTCTCTGGCTGTAAGACCGTCTCTAACGTCTTCCTTTCGCAACCAGATCTCACCTGTTTCGATGTGGTATTCGGCGCGATTGGCCAAACCCGACTCAATCCTGATGGTGGGTGCAGGGAAATCAGTACTTCCGTGCCTCTCCATGGTGCGCGCAACATTGTTCAGCAGACTCTGTAACGCGCGTTCTCGGGCCTCGGGTGTTGCGGGTCCATTGTCACGCCAAACCTGAGTACATTCATGAAGAGCGCGAACCATCGGCTCGAGGGCTTTTAGATCCGGAGCGAACAGTTTAGCTTTCTCGATCGCTGCCGTGACCTCTCGTGCGGTCCCCTGATGTGCTTCCGAATCAACCATTTGTCTCAGGTAGGGACCCAAGTCGGCCAGTGCTTGAAAGTCTTTTACAGACAATCCAATTTTTACATAGTGTTCTGCAAAATCAATGCTCCCACCATTCAGTTCGGCGCGATAGACGAGCTTTCCACCGACAGTCGGGTCGACAATTGCGCGTCGGGCGTGTTCCGGCAGTTGCAAGGCCCTTATGAGTTGTGCATGGTCAATGGTCCCCGAGCTCAGACCGCTCTTATAGCTCAGGGCCGAATCAATCACCTCTTTAGGAGTGAGTTTGGACTCGGTTTTGTTGGCAAGTTGCTTTCGGACAATCTTTTCGAAGATCAGGCGTTCATCTTCGTTTCCATCAAGTGCCAGTGACTTCTGTAACTCTAGTTCAAGCTTGAGGCGCTCTGCTTTGCCACCACCGGAATTGTGGATCTCACGAATCCGAGCCGCACTCAATTCGGAAACAATCTTTTCGATGGCTTCGTGCGTTTTAGGAGTCGCCTCCTTCCGTATTGCTTCTATCTGCTTGACCACTGAGGACTCACGATTGAGAATTGCGGAAAAATCCTTTCCGGTAAGGTCTTTCAAGCTTTGCAATTGCGGCTCCACCTCACGGGGGACCGATGGCGGTGCTTCAGTCGAGACAGCCTTCTTCTGCGCATAATCTCCGATTTTGATCTCCCCGTCACTGACGTGAAAGAGAGCAAGATTTTCCGGATGTAAGGTTCCTAGGCCGGCAAGATGTGGAGGCAGTTCTTTACCCGTAGCATTGATGATGATTACCACGCCTTTTGAATTCTTGTCCAGCTCGATCCGCGGCATGCCGCCACCTTCGGACTCGTGCACAACAACAACCAGCGTCTGCTTCTCCGGGACATTGACTTTGAGTTGTGTCTCTCCTCCGAATACGTCGATTTTACCGCCACTGTCAATGGTGCCGGCCGCATCGTGCAGAACGGCATCGTGCTGCGAGAAATCTGCATGCTCGAGCTTTGCCTTGTAGTGTACGACATCTCCCGGCTCCTTCGGGGTATGGTGACCTGCTATCGTGGCATTCTCTACTATTTTTGCCGAAGGGTGAAAATTGTGAGAAAGCCGGTGTCCCGTCTCTCCGACGCCATGTTGAAGGAGAGCGGTCAATCCTGCAATCAGCTCGTCACCACCTTGATGTTCACGGCCGCGGAAGGCGTCCACTAATTGTCCTGTGAGCGCGGGGCTGGCAGTGCCGACTACGAACTGTGTGGAGAATTCCGCAACTCCCTTGGCAAACGCTCCGCCGGTGGTCTTCGGTTGCCAGCGCACATAAGCACGAGCCGGTCCGTGAAAGAGAGTAGCACCAAGAACCCCATGCATGGCCGAATCACCAAGATCGTTCCAGCTGAACTCCCGATTGGTCGTGATTACGTCCGCCATGTATCCGGCTGAAGATCCGAGCGCACCCGCGGTCTGCCCGCATACGAGGAGTTGTGTTTCCTTTAGAACGATAGTCATACCTTTTGATAATTGAGTCTCGAATTCCGGTAACAATTTGCCTGCAAGGTCTGAAACGTATTTTTCGGTAACTCCAGTCACGCCGCCATTCTTGAGCGCTGTGGCTACAACCTTTTCCATCTCTTCCTTTCCGAGCTTGAAAGTTCCATTGAGAATTTGCTGCCTGACGACAACCTCCAGCTCTGCTCGCAACGCAGCCTGAGCCTTTTCTGACAGTCCTTTCAGGAGGCCTTTGGCAATCAATTGGTCAATGCATTTGTTGGCAGCCTGCCGCCCAAGCCCGCACATCTTCCCAATTTCTCCCGGACCGATCAAGTTGATAGCCCCACTAATGGCTCCGGATAGAAGATCGGCCTGCCAGTTGCCGGGATAGTCTTCGCCCATGAGAGCCATTTTAGTGCCTAGTTTGATCGCCGCCGAAGCCGACATTACAACAGCCAACAGAGCGAGACTGGTACCACCGGTGACAGCAGAGCCGCCGATGGCAACTCCGGTGATCAAAATGTCTGATAAGGCGTCTGCTGCATGCTGCTTTCCCTCCCTATACGCACGCAGGCAATCGACCAGTTCTTGTTCGTGCCTCTTGTACTCTTCCGGCGATAGCGTATCTCGACGAACTCTGGCCGCCTGGACTGCAGCAAGGTAAGCACTCATCCGCTCGCGAGCGGATTCTCGAGCCGAGTCCCAATGGTAATTGGTGCCGCTGTAGAACCCGGTTGTATCCGTGCGCAGGTAGTCTTCATAGGCATTATCCACCCGCTCTTGATCGGTCCATTCACGAGTTCGAGTCCACAGCATAATACCGTGTTTGGTGCCAACATCGGCAACTTTAAGCAAATCCGCCCTTGTGCTGCTCTTGAATTTGGCTTCGTAAGCGAGAACTGCTTCGATTCGTTGGCGACTGTCTTTCACTTCGCTCAACACTGTAGAGATCTCGTCCTTGCTCTTGATACCTAATGCCAGCGCTCTCAGTTTGTCTTCGGTTTTGACCTCACCGGTTTCGATCACGGTTCTCAGCAAGTTTTGGTACTCCGGCAAGTCGCGGAACATGCTCAATAGCACATACTTATCCGGACTTGAATTGATGTGCGCAAGTGCCACCGGTCCGAAATCCAGAATGTCGGATGCGATGCGGTTTCTCTTGTCGGTTAAGTGTTTGTAGTCGTAGAGGTGTTCCCCGATCAGATCGAGCATGTCTGGATGACCGTTCTTGAGAATAGCATTCACGTATTTGTTCGAGTCGCCAAATACTTTCTTAACTGCTCCTTTGAATTGCTCGGCAAATACCGGATCAAAATGCTCCTTGTCCTCTGGATTGAGTTTTCCTCGCAGCTCCGCTGCATCAGGACCATTGAATGCGTCCGTCAACATCTTCACACGCTTGATTTCTAGTTCCCAGTCGACTCCGCTTGCGATTAGCAGATTTACCGCAATGTTTTTTTCCGGCTTCTTGTACGGATTATCCCTCACCTGATCGAGTAGTGCTCTCGCCGCCATGTAACAGGCGTCGTCCTTCCCGATTGCAGAGCGGACGATTTCGTCTATCTTCTTTCGGTAGCCGTTCTCATCCTTAGCGTATGCGAGGCGTTCTTCCGGCGTCATGTTGATTATGCCGTCGTACATCGCCTTTCGATCGCTCAATGTAATCCAGTTTTGCTTATCGGCAATCACCTGTTCAAGGGGGCGCCGCACTTCGTCTCTGGTTGCCTGATGAAGCTGCCGGCGATATTCCTCCAGCGTTGCGTACCGTTGCGGAGATGCTTTCTTGAGTTGTTCCTCGGCTTCCATTTGCTCCGCCGGGGATTCCTTGGCGGACAACGCTTTCTCTTCGCGACGCCCAGCGAGGAAGACTCGAAGTCCGGACGCGTCTTCTCGATACAGAAGAAGCGCTTTTTGATCCATAGCGGCCTGGTACTCAGTCAGTGCCAGTCGTGCGCCCTCCGGCGACTCTTTCAAGAATTGGCTGGCGGAATACTGGTCCATGTTGGTTCGATCCGGTTCTTTCAGTTTGCCATGGCGAAACTGAAGGTACTTTTCCAAAGCGAGTCGATCTTCCACTGACAATTTTTCCTGCCAGGTATTTCGCTCAGCGCCGCTCTTCGAATCACCTTCGACAGCGAGCTTTCGTCCAGTAGCTATTTGAGCAAAAAGTTGTTCACCCTCGCGATTCTGTCTAAATGCCTTCAGCGCGGCAAACTCTTCGTCATTGAGATTCATCTCGAGCTTGTATCGTTCTCCGGCGGTCTTTGCCGAAAGCAATGTCTTTGAGACTTTTTCTCCTTCGCTGATCGGGATGGCGATTTTCTCGCCGCGAGTTCGCAGCCAACTCTGGTAAGCGGCTAGTGCCTGAGCATCGCCTTCCGATAAATGTCCCTGCGAATACAAATTGTAGAGCTGAAGGCGAGTTCTCTGCGACAGGGACAATGCCTGTGGATCGGCTTCAGTCAAGAGCTTTCCTTCGGCAAGCGTTCTTGACAGTGCTTCGCCTCGCTGAAGAGTTCTATACAGTTCGGCAGATTTGCGATCACTGGCAAGATATTCCAGCAGTTCTTTCTCCTTGTCGGTCAAAGTGACGTCTTCCTTTTTAGCCCTCCTCGCGGCAATTTCGGTTTCCAGCTGAAGAGCCTGACGGAGTTTGAGATCGCGCTTATCCGACTCGATCAGCAATTTGAAATCCGCGGGATGCAACGTTCTGGTACCCGGAAGATACCGTCCTAACTGTGAGTCGCTAAATGGTTGATCTGATGTGTCTTTTCCGTTATCCCTCTTTCCTCGTCCGTATGCAGGTTTCTCCCCGGCGAGTTGTCTGGCAAAGTCCATCTTCGCTTCAAAGTGCTCGGTTGCGTCTTTGCCGAACCGGCTTTGCAGGCTTCCTTTGAATACTCCTTCTCTACCGGGATCTGTACAAAGTGCTTTGAACGACTTCTCATCCATTTCTTCCAGGTGTTTGAAGATATCGTCTCGCCTGCTGTTCGGGAGAAACCAAAAGCTATTCGTGTCTTCGGCGAGCTTCTTGTTTACGTCGCCGTTTTCCTCCGCCATATCGAGGTAGGCCTGCTCGTATGCGGCCGGTTTAAGCGCCGTGCCTTCCAGCTGAATTAGTTTCACCCCCGGTGAGGAAGATATATTGATTGTGCCTCCCCACGAGTGAAGGTTTCTCGATGCATAGACCATAAACTCGTAGTACCCGAAGGCTTCCTTTTCCTTATCGGTTAGTTTGAAAGCCAGTTTCTTTCCTGTGGAGATTTCCAACTGTATCTGATGTCCCTGACGTAAGAGCTGACGTTCGTCAGGCGTCATGTCTTCAAATGCCCTGCGAACGTTTTCTTCATCGACAGAGCCGAGACCGATTCCATGTGCCATCATTAGTTTCTTTGCTGCGCTCGTGTTGCCGAAGGCAACATAGTCCACAGCCTCCATCCTCGCATCAATCGTATTAGTCAGGGAGTTCAGAACGTTATTAAGAGCGAGGAGCGGAAACATTGTCTCGGAAAAGCCTGGCACACCAATCGCATTTGCGACGGGGAAGGCGTCTGCCAAACCGTTAGCGCCGAGGGCTTCCTTAACCTTGGCTCTGGCTTCATTGGAGGCTCGTTTGCCACAAAATTCCTTGAATATCTCCGCACGATATTTATTGACATAAGGAACCTTGAGCGCTTCAAGAATAAGTGTTTTCTCCTCGTCTGAAGTTCTTTTGTCACTCCCTTTGAGATATAACTGAATTGCATCTTTATGGATCTTAGGTGCCTTGTCCCATTGCTTGTCCTTGATTCCATCTTCCAGTTCCGTGCCATATCGCTCCTTCCAAATTCGTTTGGCCATGGCAATTTGTCGGGAGTTCATTCCTGCCAGGTTTGTGCGCAGTTGCGTGCGCCAAAACATATCCCCTTCTGCGGTCCATTGACCAGCCAGCGACGTTACACAATCGCGTAGGTTAATGCAGATTTTTTCGACTGCAATCTGATCGGGAGTTGTCGCTCTCCTGTCAAGATAGTCGCATAACCACTTGGTGGTGTCGCTATTGGCTCCCCAACTTTTCTTGATCGCATCGAGCAGATCGGTCCCATATTTGTTTTTCCACCTCCACTTGACTGCTGCGATCTCGTCCGGGGTGAGGTCTTTTATCAAGTTATGAATTGATTCGTGCCCGCCACTAGACCAATCCAAGCCTTCTGTCTTAAGGCGATCATGAAGGTTGGCGAGCTTCATCGAAACGACCGGTTTGTCACCAGGCGGAGTATCGGTTTGACTTCCGTCAGTCAGATTTATGCTGGTAAATGTAGCTAACTTTTCATCCAAGCTCAGGCGCATGTTGAACTGCATTTCAACGGGACCAGACGAAAATTTCCAGGTGTTGTCGTCCGCCCGGGTCATGGTCCCCTTCTTTCCGGCGACTTCCACGGTAATGCTTGCGATTCGGTCCCGGGCAGACCATTTCAGACTGATTGCTTTTCCATCCCTATCAACGATCTTTTCGATACGCCCTGACTCGTCTAGTAGCGCCACACCTTTGCCGTGGTCGTACTGCCGAACTCCCCGGCCATCCAAACCAATAGTATCGGCAAACCAGATGGCATCTTTGGGATCGGAACTTGCCGGCGGGAGCGCAAAATCTTGCTTGATTACAGTGCCGTTCTGCATTACGTTTAGTTTCCCGCGAAAAACGGCCGCCGCCGGGTCGCTCAAATTGACATAGTAGTTGCGGCCGTCCTTGCCATTTTCAAGTTTCCATTTCTCGCCCCTCTCATCAGTGAAGGATGTTACCTGGAGCTCTTGCCGCCCCGTGTCGGTATCCTTCAATTCCCAGTGGAATTCCTGCTTCTGTGCTTGCTTCCCCTCAGGAGTGTTGCAGCAACGCAACTCGCAGACTTTTCCCGTTGGGTCGATCTTGATATAGGCGCCGTGCGGCCCTGAAATTTCGGTGAAGGCAACTTTATCGTCTTTGTAAGTGATTCTGGTTTCGACACCGTCAGAACGTGTTTCCTGCAAGAGCCTGTATTGTCCGGATTTAGTCTGCTCCAGCAGATGTCTGCTGCCGTCGGCTTTAAGTTGCTCGGCGGTGTGAGAGTCAGGAAAAACTCGTAGCAAGTTACCCGTAGAGGTATCGAAGCGTACGTTTTCCTTTTTGCTTGTTCCGGGAATTGGCTTTCCATCGGTGGTACAATCGCACCAAGTGATACCGTCGGTAGTTGCTCTGATTATACCGTCCGCATAGACTATGCGGGTTGGTTGTCCCTTATCGTTGAGTTGCAATTCGATTTTTGCACCGGAGGCATCGGTTCGCTCAACTGTTCGTCTTTCCTGATCGAGAACCAAGATCGAACCGTCACCCCTTTCAATCCTCTGAATTTTGCCATTCGTTTCACAATAGAGGCCTTCCGGCGAAATCCTGACCTCTAATTGTTTTGTCTCAGTTGTTACACGTCCATCGTTGAAGCGTGTTTCCACTGCCCACAAGTTTCCGTCGCCGCTGCCCTTCCATGTTGCTTTGAAGGACTGCCCTTTCTCATCTTTACCAGACACCTCCATCTGGATCACTCGGCCATCCGCCGCACAGATGAGATTCCTGCCAGTGCCATTTGGATAATCGATTTTGATGGTGCCATCGGGGGCTTTAGCAAACAGACCGCCGCGCTCAAATGGAATCCGCTCTGTACCTTTGCTGTCGGTTTCAATTCGATTGGCGCTTCGGGTTAGCTTCCCGCGGTTTTGATCATCCCAAAGAACTAGCTCTCCCGTTTGCTCATCTAGACTGGCCAACCGGCTCTGTGCTTTGTCCTCGGATGTGAGCGCTTTGGGATCGGAGTCTCCTTGTTGCGTCCTTCCAATTGCATAGTGCTTGCTAAGTCCCGGGTTATCCTTCGTTCGGTCGCCGGGAAGCTCCAACCAGAATTCTTTGCCGCTAGCGCTATCAATTCCGCCATATTTAAGAACTGTATCCGGTTTGCCATGGACCGATGACTTGTGTCGAATTTCTCGCAGTTCACCATCACGGAAGTAATAAACTGATTGTTGACCATCAGCCGAAGTGACCACAGCTGAACGCTCCGGTTTACCGACAGCATCGAGGTCGATCGAGGAGCCATCCATATTGGAGAGATGCCTGCTGACGTGATCGGAGGATCTGCGGTCCTGGACGAATCGACCGTCGGCACACAGCTCAAACTCTATTGCCACCTTGCCATTGTGCGAACGAGTCCATTTTCCCTTGCCATCGGCAGTAGGTTCGAATACCGACATCGTCCAACCGTCCGATTCACGTGTCCATTTGATCGGAGTCTGATCGGCCTGTTTCATGGTCACTTCGTTATATCGGGAGGGATCCTTGGGATCGCGTGTGACTGACACTCCATTTCCATTGGCATCCGTGCGAGCAACTATTCGATTGTTTGCATCGCGAACTATCATTCCGCCTTTATCTAGATAATGAACGCTCCCGCCGTCCTGAAGCTTTTCTACAACTACTCCTTCGGCTGGAATTCGCCTGAACAATTCTCGACCGTCGGCATCGCGAAAACCATAATGTCCGTTCGTCTCGGCAAAGGGGACACCGAATACGACTTTGGGCGGACGGCTGTCCTTGAGCGTGAAGCTTTTTCCGTCCGTGGAATACCACGTTGTTCCGTTTGATTCCGATATTTCGATCAAATGTCCTTCGGAATCGTACTTGAATGCTACGGTGGTCTTCCCTGCTTCATATCTCTTGAGACGCCCGTCTTTGTCAAGTAGTGCAAGTGTCCCGTCGCTGTTTTCCACACGTGTTTCATTTAGACCGTAAATGAATCTCGAACCATCCTTTAGATCACTGGCGCTGAGTAGACCATCCTTCGAGTAGGCTAGACTTGTACCTTGCAGCGTTGAGTCCACTCGAGCGAAGCTGCTTTGTGCTTCCTTGCCCAATACCTGTCTGCCGGTGAGTACGGCCTCCTTTCTTAAGGTGCCATTCTCGGGATCAATGGCGACACTCTTACAGAAGGTCCAGTTGCCGACGATTGGATTCTTGCCAGCGTCATCTAGAGTTTGCACATATTGGTAATTTCCGTCCCTGGCCTTGGTAATGAGGTCGAGGTAGGGAGACGGTTCCTCTTTTGATGAGTGCAACTGCAATCCGATTGCTTCTATTCTTGAGAGTCGTTTCCCTCCTGGTTCAAATTCCTGAATGGATTTGACGCAGGGTTGTTCGCCAAGAACGCCCCACTCAATTTCCCTTCTAAATCCGCGTGCATCAACAGTTTCTGTTACTTGTCCTTTCGCATCTTTTTTGATTCTCGAACCGTCGCTATTGACTATCTTTTCTCCATCAGATGACTTCTCAGTGATGGTTGTATCTCGGACGGATATGGTTCCATTCCAGGGTTTACGGTCGGCGACAGGTAGATCTCCCTTATAGGCGATCCAGCTCTTTCCGTCAGCCGTGCGCCATACAATGTTTGAACTTCCATATCTGATTGAGCTGATACCGCCGGGAACATTGGCATCATAAGTAAACGCGGTTGAATTGCCTTGAGGTTCAACAACTTTCACAATACGATTCAATTCGTCGCGTTCAATAATGGAACCGTTGAGATATCTGGTTGTTCTGCGGCCACGCTCGTCAAACTCGGTAAAACTACCATTCTTGGCGTTGATGGACTTATCCGCGGCTAAGACTTTATCTCCGGAGCGCCATGTTTTTCCGTCGCTCGTGGTCCATTCCGTGTCACCGTCAATGATACCAATAAGTGTCTTCTGGTCGTTACTATAAAGGAACTCTCGAGCCGAGCCCCGAGCATCAACAACCCTTGTTACCATTCCGCTAACATTGACGGTAATGGAAGTCTTATCAGGATAGGTCTTGGTGAGGGATCCGCTCACTTTATCGTGAGCGATTAGTACTCCCTCATTGTCATAGTTAGCGCTTACATCAAACGGAGGCGAGAGGTCGGCCATGGCTGGAGACATGTTTGAGTCCGGTTGAACCATGGGTGCGTCGTCGAGATAAGCGGAGGCATCGTCCGACTGATCAAAGATATCGTCCGACTGATCGGCTAAATCGCTGTAGCCGGTCATGGTATTCTCGGGCTCAGGTTGCGCCGGTAGCGCTGCACTTGTATCCGAGCACGGATTGATTGCTAATAGCTCGTCGTCGAGAATGGAGTTCGTGTTGGGGGCTGCAGTGTATGCAATGTCTCGATCTGCAGGTGGCGAATCAACCGGCGTGTTTTGCTCTTGCGGCGAAGGCGTGGTTGTGTTCGTCCATAGTGGCGAGTCGGTTGTCGATAATGATAGATTCGGAGGTTCAACGGAGGGGAAAGCTTCTGAGCTATTGAGCATCGGTGCCGCCGGGTCGGTCAGAGCACTAAGCCCTGGAGTTTGACGCTGCTTAAGTTTCTCAAGGAATGATTTAAACAGTCTGTATTCGTCTGAACTGGCGGGAACTTGATCAGTGGGTTGATCCACCGACGATAGACCATTCTGTCGCCTTAGTTTTTGAATGACACCATCGGCGGTTGTAATCAGTTCACATTTTTCATCCTCACTCAATGCCACTTCCGTAGACGCATCTGGTGGATAACACGCGACGGCGCTGATTCGTCCATCGGTCGTGCTGTATTGCAGACGATACTTTTCTTTTGTCGTCAAGTCGAAACTGAGTACGTGCCCACTTTTGTCAAGGCAGATTTCTTGGTGATCTCCATCGACATCACACCGAAATGACATCGCGCCGTTGTTGGCAACATTTGTTTCAAAGACTGAGGTAGCCTGCTTACGAAGCTGATCCACGATTCGAGTCTCGGTGAGGCTCCCGTCTTCGTTTCGTCGATACGAAAAGCTCTCTCTTATAATCGGTGGACATTGTGTGGGATCCTCCAGGTGTCCTAACAGTGCCTCCGCGTTTTCGAAGATCTCGACAATATGACTGCCATCCTTTCCCGCCTGCACACTTATGATTGATGATTCTTCATTCTCATTTAGCGATGACAGCAACGCTGTACCGGTCTTGTCAAAATAATTTCGCTCACATGCCAGGTTTCGCTCACTTCTTGTCTGTGGAGCCGCTCCAATCGCATCTACAACAACCTTTTCCCAGCCATCCTCAGGGGAGTTGGAGCAAGCAGACAGTCGCTCGCCTTCTTTTGAATCCTGCACCTGTGAACCCTCTTGCTACTTCTCACTGTTCTCTATTGCGGTTTTGATAATCGAGTGTAATGCAACGCAGACCGCGACCACATTCCGGTAGCGACGCGGCCATGATGCGATGAACCTGTGGTCCATCCTTCCATCACAAAGGGACCCGGTGGCGTCTTTCCAAAATCGCGGACAGAGCACCAGACACGGGGCCGTATCCAACCTTCTGCTCCATTAAAGACATGATCATGTCAGGAGATGTCTGTGGTCCCGATGCGCTCAAATGTTCGACTATGGTTTGGATCTCTTTCCGCACTGGTGCAGTGCAGTGGGATTCATTTGTGGGGTTTTTCTGGAATTCATCGGTTTGATCGCTAAACGCCGCATTGTTCGTAATGAGTAGCTGCGGTAACGGAAACTGTGCTTTTGCGTTCGTGCCCATTTTCGATTGCCCTCGACATGCCTACTATGAGACTAAACGTGGTTGTTTTCGAATTGATTACATGGCGGAGTGAAGCGGTTCGCCCAGCGTTATCGAATTTGCAGGGATTTCAGTAATGAAATCGAAATGTTTGTGCACCATCATTGGAGGCTCGGGCGATTGGGAGGTTACGGTAGATAATCGAACATTAGGGAAACGAAGATGAACATGAATTTCGATGAAATAGGACGCGAACACTCGGAACGTTCAACAGTTAATAATATGGAATCCGCCTGTCATGACGAGACAGCCTGTTTGATGGCTGACAAAACGGTTCAAGCGGTGTTTGCTGCAGCTGGAAAAGCGGTGGTCGAAGGTGCGCTTCCTGGAGTGGAAATCAATGGAATAAAGAATCTGGGCAAAGCGATGGCAGAGGGGGGGAATATCACCGGACTTGGTTCGTCCGTCCCGGCCGACAGGTCTGAAACATCTTATCGATCACAGAGTCCTGAAGCAACCGGATCACACAGCGCCGAATCACGAGGTGAATCAGGTTCTCGTCCTGGCGGTGTCCGTCCAACTTCGATTGCAGAATTGCAAGCGGGGAAGAAGTTGGAAGACTCGAAAGATCTTTCCCCGGACACTGTTGAAAGCAAAAACTTGGCAGTTTCCATCGAACGTCAAGGCAAGATGGACCAAGCCACGCTTGATACGCTGGAGTCAGCTCTTTCTAAGGGTAAGCTCAACGACAAGATTGATCAGATAAACAAAGCACTGGAGGCAAAGAATTCTAAGTTCCGGCTATCGACAAAGGCATATCACGGACCTAGCGGTGACGGTGATTCTGCAGAGATAAGATTGTTGAAACGATCTTACTGGGGTGGAAACGAGGGCCCGCTTTTGACTCGGGTGTATACGCCAGCGATCACTGAGTTGAAGCAAGTCGCTAAGATCGAACCGAAGTGGAAGCATGTTGACTCCATTGCTCCATACTTGGCACGCTAATTCTGCAGTTTAGATGATTTCTGAATAAGTTTGTTTAATTTACTGAGCTACTTGGAAGCGGAGCTGCTCCCGTTCAGTAAAGTAAGCTGCTTTCTGCCTCTTCTCTTTGCCTCCACGAGCCAAACGCCGCACCAAATGCGATAGCATTAGTTGGCACATTGTTGAGGCCAATCGTTCGTCGCAAAAAGGGCTTCTTTCTCCCTGGCTGTCGAGATGTCTAATAGTTCATTGTTGAAGCAACCAAACGGCATTAAACCTGATCCGACAACGCAGTGAGCGGCTGCCAAAACGGCATTGAAACCCGATAAGCCATAGGCAGAGCAAACGTGCTTATTCCCGCGTCCGAAGATCGAAGATAAATGAAAGCGCACAGTGCAGAATTTCCTCAAACAATTCAGCTCGATGTTTGTTGCAGTACGGAGCCCCGAGGGACTCGATCACAAGTGCTTTCTCGTCTGCCACATTTCTCTTGGCTGTGTAGCATGTTTGTATATATATACAAATACATATGTGTGTGTAATGTTCAAATACTCCTGACACCCTGAGCAAGATCACGGTCTGGTTGCATAACATAGCCGGCAGCATGCAGGCTGACAATGAGAAGAAACCGGTCTATCCGCTGCCGGTTTCTTCACCGGTTTGACTGAAGGCTCGGGCGCGAGATGGCTAGTGGAGCACAGTTGAGGCAAGGTTGAATAAGTGAGTGAGCCAGTCTACTAGCGTGCGCGAGCCTGATATTCTTTCGATAGTCCTACTTTATTGAAATACTTCGTCTCTGGCTCGTTGTTTATATAGCGAACAATGGCTGCTGTCCCATCGGTGTTACTATGATACACAATACCAAGACTAGGGAATCGCGGACTTCTTGGTCAATTGCGGACCGAGTATCGAGACAATTATAGAGGGGAGCAAGGCGCCTTCGCGGATGATTACCCGATTTGCCGTCAACGTTGGTTAATCCCGCATTCACCGATGTATGAAGCGGGAACAAGTTGGCGATGTTATTCCGCGGGGATGTTCACTTCTGTCTCTTTGCGTTTATTGAGTCTTTAGGGGAAGTGAATCCAGGTTTTCCCCTGCAAGTGCTTTGATGGCTGCATAGTCTTCGTAATCGAGATATAAGTGCTGCTCGGGAACGAGATCTTGAGGACTTGCCGGAAACAAGTTTGATCCCAAACGACGGTTGGTGACTTGAGATTTCAAAAACAATATCGTTTCTGATCTTCCCGGAAAGAACTCTTCTGCAATTTTATTGCAGCACTTGTTTTTGTGAACGTTGTTTTTACCGATTTTTTGCAATAAAGCAGCTATCTCTTCGCCAGTGACCAGTTTGTCTTTCCTGTAATAGCGGCATAGCCCCGGGTTAAGCCGATAAGCCGTATCATAGTCTTTGGCTGAAATCAGTCGCGTCTGAGGATTGTCCAATTCGTCCAGAGAGTCAGGATCGCAATGCAGTATAGATTTCACATAGTATAACTCCGCCGCCTGTGACGAAGGAACATTGGCAAATCCCAGATTCAGTACGTAAGACGCTTCCTTTGAATGCCCTCCCGACCAAAGCGTTAGCGCTTCCGTTACATACGCGTCTGGAGATTGCGGACACTCACTGATCACCTGGTTAAGGAGTCGAAAGGCATCTCCGGAATGACCTTGCTTCAACATCATCACGGCTTGGTCATACAGGCGTCTAAGTCCCGAGGGCAGGTTGCTATGGAACCTGGCGGAAGACGGTGTTCGAAGTAAATTTCCCCTATCTGGATCGAAAAGTCCTTGATCTTCCGTGCTCGTCTCGTAAAGTCCCTTGGAGCATTCACTGGCTTTCGTGTAATAGAAATTTTGGGGGGACAATTCCACTTCTGTCACTCGGAAAAAATCGTAAAGGTCAGTATTCCCGCCAAGTACAATGCCACTCGTTGCAAGTGCGTCCTTTGTCCACTTGAAGTGAGCTGCGATTTCAGCAGCGGAAAGTTGACCTAACAATCGACGAAGACGATGCTGAGCAATGTAGACTACGTTCGGGCTTCGATACGTATTTAACACGTTGGGGACTGTCCAATTTGCCGGCAAAATGGTCTGGGCGGGTTTGTAACTCCATTGCGTTCGCTGCCATTTGAGGAAATTGTCTTCAATCTCGCCGTAAAGCGAATCAGCTTCCTGGTATTTGCCCTCTTTATCGAGAATTGCGGCTAACAGCATTTGAGCGTCGCTGTGTGCTTGTCCTTTTTGTGGTGCATGGCGAACCCAGCCCGCATAGAGCCGCTCTGCGTCCTTCAACTGTCCTGTTTTCTCGTAGCACTGTGCCAGATTCAGCAATTTGCGATCTCGTGCGCGGCAGTCAAATTGCACGCCGTAGAAGAACTCTGCCATGGCGTATTGCCGTGCTGACGAACAGGCATCCCCAATTAGGGATGCAGTTCCGCGTGCCATAAAAGCCGAAAGAAGTACAAGGAAAACGATCCACCAGCCAAACTTTGAGGAGACAATCGAGGGCCCTCGTTTATTGTCAAGCTCGGGATCACGAGGCCGCGAACTCTCCTGTTCCTCTGGCGACTGTAGATTGTGATCCACCTGAATGGAATCCTGTGCAGCCTCGGGCGCACTTCCTTCAGGTTGTTGAAGCGCGGCGGTCCCCGCCCCCGCGTGTTCCGGGACTTGATTCAGGGTTGTGACGATTACAGGCGAACTGTCCTTCTCAAGGAAGTCTGTTCCACGAGTGGTTGCTTTCTGTGACGTGGCCGGGTAAGGCTTGTTACCCGAATCAGACTCGTTGTTTGTATTTAACAAGTCATCCCCTGATAGCAGAACTCGACCTGAAGCAGCCACGGAAGTATGAATAACAATTCCAATATATCGCAAATCTGCAAATAACTCGATCAGAGATCGAGTTATTTGCCGTAGGTACTGTCTTCAAGCCGTCGACTAATTTTGAGCGGTTACGTATATTGCTGTCAATTCACCGATTGCCGCAGTGGTAAGCTGATCCACTGACCGAACTACCAGGTGTCGGCATCAGGTCGCGATACCCACTGCTGCGCTCATGAAGAGACGCAAATTTCATCACGCCCGTTAGTGCAAATCCGCTGGATTTATTTTCCTCATCGAGCATAATAGTTATTGTTAGCAACACGATTCGGCGGGCTGGGTAAGGAGCGTTTCAATATGAGTTGGAAAACCACTCCATTTAATCCTACAAGCCTCGCTTGGACCGCAATAGGATTACTCATCGCGTTGTCGCCAGTCAATGCGCAGGATTCATGGAACCCGGAAATCAAAGTGAAAAAAGCAACCGACTCCCGTGGCGCGCTTATTCTTCGTTCCTCAGTACTTAAGGAGTCCTCGGTGCCGGTTAATAAGCGCCATGGGGGAAGATTAACGGGTAGAGTGACTATGCAGGTCCCTTTACGAGTTAACCGCGGCAATATTGATCAGGCATCCAGACGGCAGAATTCAGGACACGGCACAATGCATAAGGTGATATCCATAGATCTGTCGGATGTAAACATAGGATCAGTCCAATGCCCGAACTTAGATAAAGGAGACTTTCACGCAGAATCTGTTTTTGCCCAGTTCAAGGATCTTGACGGGTGGTTGGCAAAAAATCCCCTACCGGCAAGCCTACAGCAAAAACTCCAGGAGAGTCGTCATTGCGGGCTGGGACTCTTAACGTGGAAGGGCCTGAAAGAGAGGCAAAGGCAGAAACAGCACATCGACGATCCACTCTTAGTGTTTGACGGGGATGCAACTGTGGACGGAACTGCAGGAGTGGTACGCTATATCCGTGGCGGCGGAAATCAGTGACTTGCAATCCCATCATCTACTAGATTCTTACGGGCAGGCTAGTGGAATGGGTTTATCAATGCCGAATCAAGGTGATGCCTCGAACAGACGCAAATTGAGATGGTCTAGCGAATGTAATTGTGACGATGGAATCTGCGCTCGAACGGATTAGAGTAGCTGCGGGGAGCATTCACATTAGCGTAATATGCCTGGTTTGAGGGGTAATAACCCTGGTTGTATAAGGCTGCGGAATTGTACGGCGAGACGGTACCGTGTTCTCTGGCATACCAGTCCTGGTATTGAGGACTGTTCGCCCCGTAGGTTTCAGTCAATTGTGCTCCCTCGTTTTGTCGAGCTCTGAACGCTTGCTCCTCAGCTTGATACGCGGCTGAGTGATAATAGTCGGTATCGGCGCCCGCCGGTGAGAATGCCGTGAACGACGTTGCTGCGGCAGCGATCAGTATAAGTAGTAAGCTGTTGGTTTTCATTGTTGGTCACCTCTGGCTTCTACCGACGCGAGTTCATCCGTAAGGTTCCCTTTGTTGCTAGGCGATCCGATTGCGATCGCACCTTAGGCAAATTCATCCTGAAATAATGATGGTTGCCCCATTATCTGAGTGTCGGCATTTTGATGCCTGGCTTGGTCCCATGAGTGGTCTGACCGGGTTCTCATGAGAAGCTGGCATTGCACATACAGAGTCCAAGGAGATGGGGACAGCTTACTTCGGAGAAATCTCTACATGCACTCCGTCGACCCATTTTTTGTGCTCATCAGTGTAATAGAGGTAAGTGCGGCTTGCGGGGCCTGTATAGGTGCCAGGCACCGCAGCGATCAAACTAAGCGGCACCTCAACTTTCGCGTCACCGGCCATGGTGCGCCAGTAGAGAACCACTTCACGGCCCAAAACTTCGTAAGCATCAATTTTGCCTTTCTTTACCAGCTCCTTGAGTTGATCGTGCCGGGGCTCCAGACCGCCCGGCAATCCAATGATGGCCACTGGTGTTGGCACCACGTCTTTCGACTTGTTAATCACCGTGATATTCGCCTCAGTTGATGCTCCCTCTATTAACTTGTTCTGTGCGATTTTGACGCTCAAGTCCAATTTGCAATCACTGGAGCTGGCCGGGGTGATGGCGTTATACTTCACAGCTAGCGCGTAAGGCATCTGAGCTCCGCCTTCCATGCGAAGTTCCAATTTGTGCTCGCCGGCGGTGAGCAGTTCGCTCAGGTCCGGCAACTTGATTGCACCCTGGGTAGATTGATTGAATTGAGCCCAGTCGCCAATGGACTGACCGTCCACATATACACGCACCTTGCCGGGTGCCTTCGGCCGCGCGCGCATTTTGTCGTAAGTTACGATGGCACGAAGAGCCAGCACAGTGGCTTGCGTGGAACCGTAGCGGCCAGCCTTGCAGGAATCAGCCAAAAACTTGATGCTCTTTTCCACACTGCCTGCATACTGCGGGTCGCGCATCCACGCGAGCGTGGCAAGCGCCGTGCCTTCGACTTCCAGCGATTCGCCGCCACTGCCCACGATTGAACTCTTGATGCCGTCTAAGCTGCCGTCAGCTTTCTGTTTTGTTACCAGACGATCCATCATCTTCTTCGCTTCCACCTTGTCACCTGCAAGGTGCAGAGCGTTTGCAGCCAGCGCTACTACATAGTAGTTCTGGCTCGCCATGGCTGCTGTCTTGAGTGAGTTTAGTTCTGTTTTTAAGTCGGCTGCCGCCTGCCCGGTTTCCAGCAGCGACCAGAGAATGTAGCCATTTGAGCAGTCTTTGTCCTCAATCCAGCTGTGTAATGAGCGGCGCTTACGCGTGAATCCGCCCTGTCCGTCTTTCTGTTTGAACAGCCACGCGCGTGTGGAGGCGATCATGTTCTGGTCTACGTCTCTCACTTGTGACATGTCGCTGAAGTGGAGAAGACCAAAGGCTGTTAGTGCTTCGTGACCAGGGTTTTCCCCGAACCACTCGTAGCCCTTGTCCGGGCACCAGAAGCCGATGAGCTTCTTATAGCCGGCATCTAATTTCTGTCGCGACGTCTCGACCAGCTTCGGCTCGATGCCGGTGTGTGAAAGGAAATATTGCTGAGCCATGGTCAGGGGATAACTGGTGGAACAGGTCTGTTCGAAGCATCCATTGGGGTCTTGGATTAGCCGTTCAAGTGCTTCGGTTAAATTCGCCAGAGGGGTCGGATAGACCGCTGTGTTCGACACCATACTCTGTGGCACCACTCCCTTTGGAATAACGATGGTGTGCGTGACTGGCTTCTCTGGTCCGATCATCCCGCCGAAAGCTATCTCGATCGGGAAACCTTTTGGTTTAACGGAGAGTTTACGGGTTACTTTGTCTTCGAACAGCCCCGCTTTAGCATTCAGAATGAAGGGCTTGAGCCCGTTGCCGAAGCCCACATTGATTGGTTGAATCCATCGTACGCGACTGCCAACACCGATGACTTCGTGGTCCTTCTGCAACGGTGGTAGTTTGAAGTCTCCTTTCAAGTCTATGTTAACGTTTGCCCCGGCAAGGTCGCTGCCCGTTGCGTTGACTAGACTGATCGGTAGCAGAATCCGGTCTCCCGCGGTCACTTCCAGTGGTAGTTTTGCTTCGGCGTAAAACGGCTGCACCGATGTGACACCAATGGTGGTTGCACCCACTGCGCCATCACCCGCGAAGGCATCGGCGAATGCACGGAAAGTGCTGACGCTGTCGTTAAGCCCAAAACTGATGCTCGCTTCGCCAGTGGTTGAATTGGTCTTGACGCCTGCATTCCAGTAAAGCGTTTCGTTAAAATCGATGCGATCGGTGGGCTTTCTGTCCTTGCGCACCTGGTGAGCGAACTCGCGAACGATTACCTGACTTTGCGGCATTGCGAACCCCATGGCGCTGGCCCCGCCTGCGGCGCTTCTGAAATCTGCGATCATGAGTTTATTCGCGGACTCTGCCTCTGCTTTAATGGCCGTCTGCAACGCCTCGTGTTGCATCTCCGGTGCGGGAGTGTTCGCAACTTGCCGACGGCTGGCCGCCTTCTCAAGCATGGGTGCGGCGTTGGCACGCGGCATCGCCATAGGCATCGGCGCTGCAGCCATGTCCATTGCCATGGGCGGTGGCGGAAATCCCTCGTTTCCGAAGACGGCGAAGCCCGGAGCTTGCACGAATCCAGCCATTCGTGTCGGCGGCAATCTATTTGGAGCCTGGATCTTCAGCGCCACTACGCGCCGTGCCTTGTCGCCATTGGCTTCAATGAACTTGGGCAAATCCATAAGGGCGAACCGGCGCCAACCTTGCGTGGCTAATAGCAGGTCTGTCGCTAGCGGTGCCTTGGGGTTCCGCGGGTCCAGGTAGACTTGTGCATCGGCAAGATCTTTAACTTCCGGTTCCAAGAAGAGCATCACTGGCAGCCGCGGAGACTGCTCGCGTTTCTCCACCATTTCGAGCACACTTTCGTCCGTGACAGTTACTCCCACCACTGCAGAAACCGGCTTACCGTCTCCGTCCGTGGCTTTGACTGTTAGTTTTGCGTTATCCCCCGGGACATAACTCTTCTTATTTGGCGTGATGGTAATCTTGAGAGGCTTCGCCGGCTCACGAAAGACCAGTCGCTCGGCCAGGGGCATGTCCTTCTCATCCCACACTGTAACGGATAACACGCCGTCCAGATCGGCGGGTACGTCGAACGAGATAGGAAGCAGCATTCCCGATTTAACGTCTGAACGCTTGCTCAGGTCCACCTTGCACGCTGCAACTTCTACTTCGCGTTTGGACAGTGTTACACGATAAGCCTTTGATGTGCAGCCGACTTCCACGGTGACTGGTTGCCTCTTTTCGAAGACGTTCTTGTCCGCGCGAATTAGCGCCCCCTCTGGCTTGGCCTTCGGCAGCGGATAAAGTGTCTTGATGCCTGCGGGTTCAGAAACGGAGAGGAAGTACTCCCTGTTTGCCTCGGGAGTAAAATCAAAGCGTCCTCGGCCTTCATGCTCTGTTCGGAATTCTGCGACTGCTCCGCCGGTTTGCTTTGACATCAGTTTTCCGACGAGGTCGGCAGGCTTACCGTTGGGCTGCATGGCTTGGATATATACGCGATTCGGGTAACCTTCGATCAGATCACCACCTTCCGGAAATATTTGCACGTCGACTGTTTGGAGCAAAATCGGAATCGTTTTTGACGCAGTTTCCACCACGCCTCCATCTTCAATTACCAGCGCCAACGTGCCTTCCCCACGTGGAATTTTGCCTGGCAAGTCGAAACTTACTGAGCAAAGCCCCTTGCCGTCTACCTTTGCTGTACCGCCGTTTACATCCACTCCGTCCACACGCGCACTGACGGTGACCTTTGCGCCTTCCGGAACGCCACCCTCCGCTCGTTTTACCTCAAGTGTGGCGGTAACCTTTTCGCCGGGACCATATCCGTCGCGAAGGAAAGTAATCTGCGAATTCAGTCGTGGTGCTCGATATGCGCGGATATCGAATTTGCGCTCGGCCGGAGCATGACCATCCCACGGATACGTAACGTGTACGGTATACTCACCTCCCGCTTGCCCCTCAGGAATTTCCCAGGCGAAGCCCCAGGCACTGTCTTGCGCGGTGGTGTTACTGCTGGTGACGATGTCTCCCTTCGGGCCTTTTATTTCGATGGTGGCATTGGACGACTGACCTTCCGCGAGCGGTTTGTGGTTAGCCGCGTTCAGCAAAACTCCGCGGACATAGACTTTGTCTCCCGCACGGTAGATAGGCTTGTCTGTGCTTACGGAGGTCAAATACCGATCCTTCCCGCCAAGGGTTTGCGTAGTGACCTCCTTGGGGTGCACAGTTACTTGCTGTGCCGTTCCCGTTTCGGGCGGAATGTTGCGGTCCCGGGGCCCGGTAGTGGCACCGGCCTTCACTATCATTAAGGCGCAGCAAAAACTAGTGACCGTCAGACTGCTGAGAACCAAGCTTCGATTCATGACCAAACTCCCCGACGGTGACGCCGTCATTATCGCATTAGCAGGAGGGACCGGCGAAGGAGGAAAGTGTGGTCAAAAAGACAGGGGAAACCCCCGACTCATGGTTCTTGTGTTACTTGACTGTCCCATGCTGAGGCGATCGGAGGACCTCCGTGCTAGTGTGTCCTCTCAGGACACGAAGTTCTTCGCCTGAAGCCACGTTCCAAAGTTTTATGCAGTTGTCGTTGTTATCGTGAAAACTCGGATCAGTGCAGCTGCTCGTCGAAGTGCCGCTGGCGAGCAGCTGCCCGTCAGGACTGATGGCGATGGCACACACGGTGTTTCTGTGCGCGTTCAGCGTGCGTACCTCACTTCCAGAAGGAAGTTTCCACAATTTAATAGTATCATCGGCACTGCCACTGACGAGGGTTCGACCGTTAGGACTGAATGCCAGTGACGATATGTAATTGGTGTGCTGGGAAAGAGTTCGAGTTTGCTTCGCGGAAGCCGCATCCCACAGCTTGATTGTGTAATCCATACTGCCGGTGGCAAGGGTTCTCCCATCGGGACTAAAGACTACCGACTCGACACCGAAGTCGTGTCCCTTTAAGGTGCGGGACTTGCGAGCATCCGCCACTGACCAAATTTTTGCAGTGTGATCGCTGCTGGCGCTGGCTATAGTGCGCCCGTCCGGGCTGAACACCACGGCGTTAATCATGCGACTGTGGCGGCCCACTGTCCGAAGTTGTTTCCCTTTCGGTACGCTCCAAAGCTTGATCGTTTTATCTTTACTCCCGCTGACCAGCGTTCGGCCGTTCGGGCTAAAAGCCACACAGTTCACGGAGTCTTCATGACCGATCATCGTGCAGATCTCACGACCAGAAGACAAGTCCCACAGCTTGATAGTATTGTCATCACCGGCGGTGGCGAGCGTGCGTCCATCTGGACTGAAGGCAACTGATTCAACTGGCAACGCCATGCCTTGAATACCAGGCGCCTTTTCGGCATACGAGGGAGCTTTCGCAAGTCCCATCCAAATGCACGACACACCCACTGTCGCGATTATGCTTTTGCGCTTTTTCGAAGTCATCTGTGGTTCCTATAAGCCAGCTACTGATTGTCACGGAAAATCGCCAGGGATTAGGCATGATTGGCTCAAGGAAACATTCATTGCCGACACAATCCCACTGGAAACCCTACTTTGAATTCGACCCCGACAAGAAGTTGTTTTTTATCAAGCCGTTCTTTAGATGGTGGAGCACTCCCCTTGCGCTCGTCTGGACAGACACCACGTTATACGACAGTGATCTTTCACGGCAATCTCCGCTACCTCGTAACCGATATTGTTCGTGGGGGCGATAAGTTTTAATAGAACGGTTGCCGAGAAGGGTTGATTTTTGGCATTAATTTCGCGTTCTAACTCCGGTTCAAATTCTTGTGTTGTCATAACATTCTCCAACTGCTCCGTCGATTATATGCCCCGAGCGCTCGGCAAATAAGTGAACGCCGACAATCTTCCAGGTAGCGCAAGGAAGTGCATTGGTGCGGAAATTTCAAGTTGATGTTTTTCCTTGAACTACTAGAGTTTATTTTGCGTTGTTCTACAACGATCACGATGAAGTGACAACCGCCTAAGGTCCATTATGTATACACTTCCAGCCGTCGGGGCCTCACTGCGCTTTTTCGAAACATCACCGGAGTCGAATGACTATACGGACGCAGACGAGGTTACACCGGAGACGCTTGAGTACATACGTAAATCATTTCCCGCCGAGATAAAAATTGAAAAAAACGAAACACGGGAATAAAGAGGTCGACAGATTCGGGGGTAGGAAGCAGATGAGCTCTAAGAGAACCAGTGGCTTGCTTTGCACCGTCACAGCGTTGACAGGTCTGATACTCTGCTCGTGCACCGGGTCCACGGTGCAAAAGACCGAGCCTCTGACCGTAGCTCGCAAGAGCTTTCACACACGTTTAGTCAAGGAACAAAGCGCGCACCAGCCCATGCCGGCGCCCCCGCCAAATCTATTCGATAAAATTGACTATGTTAGCCCGGCAGGTAAACTGGGTGCCTATCTGAGCAAGACGCCAACTGATGGAAAAAAACATCCTGCTATAGTCTGGATTACTGGAGGCGATTGCAACACCATCGATGAGGGCGTATGGACCGAGGGATCATCGGACAATGATCAGTCTGCATGCATCTATCGAAAGTTAGGAATAGTGATGATGTTTCCTTCACTTCGTGGAGGTAATGAAAATCCGGGCGCCAAAGAAGGTTTCCTCGGAGAAGTTGACGATGTCATTGCTGCGGCTGATTACCTCAGTCATTGTCCATCTGTCGATCCCAACAGAATCTATCTTGGAGGGCATAGCAGTGGAGGAACGCTCGCTCTGCTCGTTTCTGAATGCACCCCTCGATTTCGAGCAGTCTTTTCATTTGGACCGGCAGGGGACATTAGCGGTTACCGGGCCACTGGATTATTTCCCTACATCAATTTCTCCAACGCAGAAGAGCTCCATCTCAGATCACCGGGTTATTGGTTGAGTTCCATCAAATCACCTACATATGTCATCGAAGGGACTGACGAAAATTCCAATATCCGGGAACTGGAGAGCATGCGAAATAGCTGCAAGAATCCACTGGTTCACTTTGAACCGGTGGAAGGTGCCACGCACTTTAGCGACTTAGCTCTCACCAATCAGAATATCGCCGCACAAATTCTAACTGACACAGGCGCTTCTCCGGACTTCAAATTATAGTTCGCACCCTAGCTGTTTCATGTCTTGATCATCGTTAAGCCCAGCCTTTCCCTCACCGTTGGCAAGGGATTCTGTTTAGATAGTCAACGGTTCTTCAATAGTTGGAAATCAGGCGAGTCATTGCGCGCCCGAGAGCCCGTCGAGTGGTTCCTGACGGGCTCTCAATCAGGTACATGTATCCAGTTGATCGCAATCCGGAAGCGGGGTACAATCTTTTTCTTGGTTTGGCATGCCTGAGTTGGATGGTCTCAATGAAATAGCGATGGTTTATGGCACATCCGTCATATGTGGCCTTTGCTCTGCCAGGGAGATCGGACATCGTTGTACGAGGAACGCCTCGAGTTCCTTCTTGGTGAATCAAAGAATGCCAGAGCTAACGAAGATATCCGCAAAAGATCATTAGCCCCGCACACATACCGACGAACCAAACGCAAATACGAACAACATGAACAGGTGTAATAGTACGTTCGTTCTCCAACAGTCCCTGTAAGGACATCAATTGATGCATTCTTAACTTCTCCATGGAATTGCGGAACACGGTCTTATCCAACAGGTGTTCATCCAGATGGCATGAGTGATCAATCTTTGTACGCCCTCCCGGAGTTTCTTCGGTAGGTACCAAGTCATTTTCATTTACTATATTTACCATTGAGCTGCGATCTGCGAAAGCAAAATCCTGCAGCATAGTAAAGTCGTTGTCCCGAATAGACAACTCGCGAGCCGCCTCCAATCCCATTGAGCTGCGTGTGTTCAAGCGCTTTTCGTCAGTGCTGCGGCGAGATTTATTGAGCGTCAAATTGGCAACAATTTTGTTCGCTGGCGAATTGAGGTGGTCGGGCGAGGAACCTTGAACTACTCCAGACAAGGATTCTAACGGTTTAAGTAACCCCATACCGCCGCGGTGATGCGAAATAGTGAAATTCGGACGTATCAATTTTGGCGAGACACTAGAAATTTCTAGTTTTTGATCAGCCTCATCAGTAGACCAGGCACCTGGTGCGTGGCCGGCATCATCTGACTGTCTAGTGGCCAATTCCGCTTCTGCAACCGCGGTAGCTGTAGTGGTTTGGCTTCTGGACCAGTGTGAAGGTTGATCAACTTGTGGGCATAAATCTTGCTGATTCTCAATGTCGATTTCGAAATTCTCCTTTCCTGGAGATAAGGCAAGTCTACGAAAGAAAGCCTCCATTAGCTTGGTATCGGCCTGGCTCCACGTGCGGGATGAACCTGTAAAGATTTCAGCGAGCATAGCTTCTTCCATTGGCATAAGAACGCTGTCTTTTGAATCAATCGGGTGCATACATGTTGCAAATTTATAATCCGTGGGCCGGGAAAGAGCGGACGAATCCTCGGAATACTCATCGAGCATCTGTTGGTGTTTGTGGAAACAGTGTGGCTCTTCTACCCCAATGTAAGCGGGCCGATCAACTTTTTCTCCCGGTCTATGTCGTTTCTCTGAGCTGGTAGGCGCAGGATCTGTTAGCGGGTCATGTAAATTCACTCCAGTGATTTGATCTATTTGAGAACGATCAATGTTTTCCTCTAAGTTCGTCTCCGTCCCGACATTCTCTGGCGGCACCAGTTCTTCCAGGAATAACTCCGTGGATAACAATGCTAACGGCGTCATGGACGCTGTAGTGCCGAAATTTTCATGATACAAATCCAGATCACCGAATACAAAAAAGTCAGGCGCACCATCATTGCGCCTGAGTGAATCTGATTCAAGCACCGTTGCAGATAGGCGGGCCTCAATACAAGCCGAGGAGTCGTTCTCAGTTGGAGTGACATGTTCGCCTTGTAATTCGTGAAAATATCTCGTCGTTTTCATAGTCTTTCCATACTCGTATCAGGTAATAGCTGCCGACTTGACTCGCTATTTGATTGCTCTTACTTTTGCCTTACGGAAAGGCGGTTGCAGTGCTATTTCGCAATTCAAGCACCATCTAGTGCTCGTGATTGCGAATTTGCCAGAGAGAGCTACATGCCGGCTATAGATAACAGTCATTGAAGCAAATGTATCGCGGACTTCTGTCGAGATCTTGTCCCCGATTCTCTCTCTGAGCGGACAAGTTCGTGACAATTTCGTCAATTAGACTTACTCAAAAATAGGAGGAAAAGTTTTCATGCTACACAGTCTAATGACGAGAATTCGATCTCTGTATGCACCACAGCTGTCAAATCACGCAGCAGTCCAGTCGGCCTCTATCACCCGGTCCGCATTTATGACCTTGCCTGCGTTCAGGAACGAATGGGAACGATATCAACCGGGCCCGATGATTTGTGAGACACCCTCCCTGACGACGAATTGGATGCCGGTAGCAAGACGGGAGCTGGCTGCGAGGCGAGCACATCTCAATCAGGCTATTTTGGAAAATCTACGCATCAAAGACAAAAGTTCTTGGTTGAGGGAACTGAGCAATCAATCAGCGCAACGGCTGTTGACTACTCGGACATGGCGATTGACGCAATTGGAAGAGGAAACACTTCAACATCAGACCGCTCGACGCTGCACGAGGAGAATCTCAGAATTGCTTCATTCATATACGTTTGAGTTTAACTCATCTATATCGGTAGAACTGCAGCTGTCCATAACAGAACCAGAAGACATTTCCGAAATACTCTCTATGCATCGCCCTCGAGATTCGTATTACCGTTTCAGAGTGTCAAGCAAGAGTTGGAGTCTTGTTATACGCTGCAAGGGCATCGAGATCGAGTGCTTTCTGATGGACACGCCGTCAGTTATAGGGCTTTGCAAGCGAGAGGCAGATTTTGAGCCTTTCCTAATACTGCAAGTGACAGACAAGAACAACCTTACCACCAGCCATGTTAGTCGCAAATACATTAGGGATGGCAACGTTAGCCTCTCTTACACGTTTTGCGAACTCAAATTTATTGCACGAGATCTATTTCACGAAGTTATTGCAAGAACGTTGAATGAGATTTGCGATTCCTCGGGAACGTCATACGAGGAAAATGCAACGCTTGCCTCCAAAGCACAAGAGAATTTCCCCCTTGCTTCCTCTGAAAATTCCTTTGATTTCTCCGATAATGCAGCAACGCTGTTTGGGAAATCGCCCGGTCTTTCTGCGGCCACTAGCAACAATGAGAATGAGTGGCGCCAAGACCGGGACGCTGCGTTGTCCGACTCGCCACGTCTGGAACTGCGGGAACCAACGAAGTCACTTGAGGAGAACAGTTCGATTTACAACTGGTGTCACACGGTAGATTTGCAAGAAGTTCTTCAGATTTGCGCACCAGCCGAACTCGCCCCTTCTGCGGATCTACCAACGGGATCATTGTATCCTCCGTATAATGATCTCGACTTTGAGATCACCACTGGAACTCCGGAAAATCCAGACGAGGGAACCGGTTTTTGTTCAATCGGCGTGGCTTTTATACCGAGTATCGAGGGTGGGAATGGAGCTGTAGAACAAGGTGCAATGATGGAGATGCAATCCGGCTGCACCGGGAACGGTGCTCTCCCTGTTGCAGTAATCTCGTCGGTGAAGGCGAGGGACGTTGGGGTGGTTCCTCAGGCTGACGTACTTCGACTGAAAGACGACCAGTCTCAGGGATATTCAGATATTCGCCATCACGTGTCACCACAAAACGAGCTTGTGTTGAAGCGTCCTTATGGCGATTTTGTGTTGAAATTTCTTGCCAATCTTCAACGTTTTGCGATTTCGAAGGACGCGATCAAAACAGATCCATTGGAAGTTGTTTCATGAGGCTTACCATCGCCGTCAAAGTACATAGACGAGCGCGCTTACCCATAATCGGTATGAATGATCTGTCTAGACAAGATCTTGGCTAAATCATGAACTAGAGTAGGAATGTCAGACAAAAATTTATGTTGTTTATTGTTTCACCAATGCAGTTCACTGCGGGGTATCTAATGATGTTCTATGCAAAGACCGTAAGTCATCGAGAAGTCAGCGACGACAGAGCTGGTAGGGCTACTAGGGGTGCGTGCATTCCTGAATTTGGAGTCTGCCTGTTTGTACTAGTATTGGGCGGGCTGCTGCCTTTGTGTAATTTGTGGACGTTCGGATCGTCTTACATCAGTCTCCAACAATTCACCAGAGAAACGGCCCGGCGAATTTCGATGTCGGAAAGTCGAGGGATGGCGCAAGAATGCGCTAAGTCGGTAATACCTGAGATGCAGCATCCGTTGCGCAATGTGTGTCATGTCACGCGTTCTGAAAGTGCAGACTTGGATATTATTGTTGACCAGAGTGATCTCGCTCCTCTGTGTTTTACAGCACGTGAGGAGTTGCCTGAGCCGATGAAACCAAGGCATGCAATGGGCAAACCCCGAGTGTATTCCTATCACCTTACCGTCACCTGTGAAATACTTCCCCTCTTCAATCTTTCAGGAATGCCTGTGCTCGGAGCTGTTCCGATACTCTGTGGACCAGCAAAAATTGCGTTTCATTCGGAAGTGCCGGTTGAGTATCGCCCATCCCTGAATGGTTGAAGGCGGTTATCGGGCGATGGACGTGTATCCATTTAATCAATAAGGAA